>JBDTMC010000055.1:0-24859 GCA_039934475.1 Bryobacteraceae bacterium
GGTCAGAGACCATACCTGTAACGCTGGTCCGGGGTCAGCTACATGACGACGGGCCAATCGGCGGCGCAAAAGGCGGGCCAGATTCAGATTGCAGGCTTCCAAAATCCGGCCGGCTTGAACAGTATTGGCAAAAGCCTGTTCACTCCTACCGATGCGTCCGGCGAGCCCATACTCGCCAGCCCCGGAGGCCAGGAAGGTCTTGGCACGTTGCTGCAAGGCTACACTGAGCAGTCGAACGTCAGCATCGTCGACGAGTTTATCAACCTTATTACCGCCCAACGCGCGTACGAGGCTAACTCAAAGGTTGTCAAAGCTGCGGACGAGATGTATCAGCAAGTGAATAACATACCGCAATGATTCTGCGAACTGTGGCGGCCGCACTTCTATTTACCTCCATGGCGGCGGCGCAGTCTCCATGCTGCGTCGCCGTCGAAAGTGAGCGGATTACCGCACGCGATCTTGCCGCTGGCGCACCCGCATTTGCTGGCGCTCCAGCCGGCGCGCCGGTCGGATATTCCCCCCTCCCCGGCGCTCGGCGCATCTTTCGTGCAGTCGAAATTGCGGCGCTCGCCAAGCGCTACGGCATTGCAGTGGACACCCCCGCAGACATTTGTTTTGAGTGGCTGATGGAACCGCTGCGGAGGGACTCGGTAGTGGCTGCCATGAAGAAGGGCCTCGCAATTGACGGAGCTAAAGTCGAGGTCCTCGAGCTGAGCCGATTCCCCGTTCCTCGCGGCGTTTTGGAATTCTCTCGACAGCAGCTTGCCACCGGCCAACTCCCCGCGGTGTGGCGCGGCAGTGTCGTCTACGCCGGAAATCGGAAATTCGCCATCTGGGCTCGTGTCAACATCACAGTGCCGGTCCAGGTGGTGGTCGCCACCAAGGAAATCAAGGCTGGACAGACCATCACCCGGGAGCAGGTGAAATTGGACGAACGGGAGTCGGCCCCGCTCAATGCGCAGTTGGCATCCTCACTCGAACAGGTAAGCGGCAAGGTCTCCCGGCGCGGCTATACTCCAGGCTCGCAGATTTGGCTCCCCACTCTTAACGCTCCTCGCGATGTTGATCGCGGAGACTTGGTTGACGTCGAAGTGCATAGCGGGGCATCCAAACTCGCCCTCACCGGAAAAGCAGAGTCGGCGGGTCACACCGGGGATGTGATTTCGGTTCGCAATCTAACCAGCAATAGAACCTTCCAGGCGCGCATCAGCGGCAAGAACAAAGTTGTCGTGCAGACCAGCGGCGCTCAAAGAAACTAAAATGATCTTCCGAATCCTTCCTCTCATACTCATGTTTGTTACTGCTCCTATTGGCGCTTCGGCAGCAAGCAAGAAGGTGAAAATAGTGGAGCCTTCCCCCTTGGACAAGTACATCGAGGAATCGGCGCACCGCGGCCACGCGCTGCCAGACAACGCTGCAATTACCGGCTCACTCTGGTCACCCACGTCGCGGCTTGTTGACCTAGGTAGCGATGTCCGTGCGACCCAGGTGGACGACATCGTGACCGTCCTCGTCGCCGAGCAAGCTTCCGCGGTAGTTAGTGGCACCACAAAGACAGCGCGCAACTCCAGCGCCAAAGCCTCGGTTTCCGCCTTGGCCGGGATTACTAAGGCTGCCGGCCCTTGGGCGAACCTCGCCGGCGCCAGCAGCAATATTGCTCTTGACGGACAGGGCTCCACCACCCGGCAAACCGCTCTCAGCACGAATCTCAGCGCCCGCATCACTCATGTTTTGCCCAATGGCAACCTCGTCGTCGAAGGCAGTAAGGATGTCCAAGTTAATTCGGAACGGCAGATAGTCACCGTGCGGGGCGTGATCCGAAATATCGACCTGTCCCCAGGCAATGTGATCTCGTCGGACAAGATCGCGCAAATGGAAGTGAAGGTCAACGGAAAAGGCGTGATCGGAGACGCCATCCGCCGTCCCAATATCCTCTACAGAATGCTCTTGGGGATCTTGCCGTTCTAGGGGTTAATCGTGAAAAGAATCGTTTCTCTCGTCTTGATGTACTGCTCGCTGCTCGGTGGCGCCACTCGACTGAAGGACTTGGTGTCTTTGGAGGGTGTGCGCTCCAACCAGTTGATCGGTTATGGGCTCTTAGTCGGGCTATCGGGCACCGGTGACAAGCGTCAAACGGTATTCACCGCCCAGAGTCTCACCAACTTACTGCAGCGGATGGGCGTCTCCGTGCCTCCCACTGCCATTCAGGTAAAGAACACGGCCGCCGTGATGGTGACTGCGGTCCTGCCGCCCTTTGCTCAGCCCGGGACGCAGATCGACGTGAATGCGGCCGCCATTGGCGATGCCAGCAGCCTGCAGGGGGGAATGCTGCTGATGACCGGCCTCAAGGGCCCCGACGGTCAGGTTTACGCGGTCGCCCAAGGCGCGGTCGTCACCGGGGGCTACTCCGCCGGTTCAGGGGGAAACACTCAATCTGTGAATCACGGAAATGTCGGCCGGGTTCCCAACGGAGCCATTGTGGAGCGCGCCGCGCCTGCTCCCGTCATTCAAAATACCCTCCGCCTGCAACTGCGAACTGCGGACTTCACCACCTCCGCCCGCGTTGCTTCCGTCCTCAATCAGCGCTTCGGCGACGTCGCTCACGCCGACAATTCGGCTGTGGTTAGTGTCGTCATCCCCCCCAGGTTTCAGGGGCTGAAGACGGAATTTATTTCGGAGTTGGAAAAGCTCAGCGTCGAACCCGACCGCATGGCGAAGATCGTCATCAATGAGCGCACCGGAACCATCGTCATGGGGAGCGAAGTACGCATCTCGCCGGTAGCTATCATGCACGGCAATCTCAACGTTGAAGTTCAAACCGTTCTCAATGTCTCGCAGCCAGAAGCATTCTCGCCAGGCGGCAAGACCGCCGTAACACCCCAAGTCACGGTGGGCGCGAAAGAAGAACAAGCTCGCAATGTGGTTTTGAAGGAGGGAACAACGGCAGAGGAACTGGTCCGAGCTCTGAATGCGATCGGATCCACGCCTCGTGACATCATCTCCATCCTTCAGAACTTGAAGACTGCCGGCGCCCTCGACGCCGAATTGGAAGTGATCTAAAGGAGTCGATCATGATCAATGCCCTCTCGCCTGCCGGCGTTGCTTCTCCGCTGGCCAGTGCTCAGCCCAAGGACGATCCCGCCAAGGTTGAGCAAGCCGCCAAGAGTTTTGAAGCCCTGCTCATCGGTCAAATGCTGAAATCGATGCGCGATAGCGACGGTGGGATGTTGGGCACCGGTGACGATCAATCCATGTCGTCTGCTATGGAGTATGCCCAGGAACAATTCGCTCAAGCGCTCTCTGCGGGAGGTGGGCTAGGTCTGGCGAAACTGGTAACGGCGGGCCTCCGTGCTGAGAAGTGAGATTACGCACTCCAGCTTTGCGCCGCGCTCTCGCTCACGGCTTCCAGCGGCGCCCAGTGGGTCTCCGCGGCTGGGATGACCTCCACTTTCTGCCACGCTTCCAACAGCGTTGCCAGCAGCGATTCGGTTTCCGCCAACGGCGCATCAGCCTGTCGCAGGTTGGCTTCACAGAGCCGGCGCCGCATGTAGGCGTACAGTTCCGCCAAGCCCTGGCTCACCGCCCCTCCCACCGAATGATCGAGCGAACCATCCAACTCACCGAGTATCGCAAGCACTTTGGAGATGGCCGCGGAGCGAGCCGCTATCTGGCCGGCTGCAAGATGTTCACGGGCGCTGCGCGTGGAGTTGAGGGCGGCCGCATACAACATCCGCACCAATTCCACGGGATCGGCCGAATAAATCTTGCTCTCCAGATAGGCGTCGTTCCAACTCATTCCGATTTTCCTTTGTTCACTGTCTTATCGAGGTCTGCCAACATGTGCAGGATGTTCTGCGGAGGAACTTCGTCTATCACTTCGCCCGTCTCCCGGTTGACAATCTTGACCACCGGTCGCTGCGTTTCTTCATCTCGCATGAACTTCAATTCGTGGCTATCGCCCATGAATTCGGCCTTGTTCAACTGGCGAACCGCCTGGATAATTTGGGTGGTCGGGTCGGCTCCCTTCAGGGTGCGATCAACGGCATCAAATGCCCCAATCCAGTCCGGTTTATTTATGGGTGTGACCTCCATGTTCGCTCCTAGCTACAACATCGGTGGAACACTGGTGACTTTATAAGGTTTTTATGACTCTTCGAATCGGGTTTGGTTCCCTCATCCTTTTGACGCTGACCACAGCCTCCAGTTTTGCGCAGGCCCCGGAAGCCCCTTACGAGAAGGCCCTCAACGCGCAAAAAGACTCCATCGGCGCCCAAATGGCGAGCGTCGAAAAGCAGCGAGCCGCCGCGGTCCCCGCTACCTTCTTCGTCCTGCCGGCCCCGGCCCGTACGATTTCGCCCATGGCTCCCAGGTTCGACTGCGATCCCATGGCCCCGGCGGCTGTGGACCCCCTAATACAGGACGCAAGTCACCGTGAGGGCCTTGAGGAGGAGCTGGTGCGCGGCGTGATCAAGCAGGAATCCGCGTTCCGGCCCTGCGTCGTCTCGCCAAAAGGTGCCATGGGCCTGATGCAGCTTATGCCCGCGACAGCTCATACCCTCAACGTACGCGACGCTTTCGACCCCAAACAGAGTATTGATGCGGGTGCCAGGTATCTAAAGGAACTGATGGAGCGCTACAAGGGGGACACGGCTTTGGCCTTGGCCGCTTACAACGCGGGCCCTGCTCGGGTGGACAAATCCTCCGGCGTCCCCGCCATCGCGGAGACTGTAAACTACGTTGATCAGATCATGCGCGCCCTCCCCCTGCGACCCTAGGCGGGCGATTCAGGCGAAAAGCTTTACTCGCCGTCCGATGTTCCCGGTGTGGATCATTGGCTGGCCGAAGCGGAGAGCATTCTCGCGATTGCACGGGCATCGTGGGATTCCAGCAACTCTGAGATCGTCATCATCCGCGATTGGGCCGGTGGGTTGGAAATTAAAGACGGCGCTGGTTGGAGTCTGTTCGGGCTGCAAGCGGCGTCCGGCGCCAAGGCCGTCTATCGTGTGACTCGCACTTCCACGTGCCTTAAGGTGGAGGTCGTCTGCGGCTCCCAATCGCGCCTGTTTAAGGAGGAGTTAGCGCCGCGCTCGCCTTCTCACCCGGCCCACCCACACACCGCGGCGTCCTCTTCATCACTCCTGATCAAAGCTGGCTAGGCAAGGATCTCACAGCCGGTCCGAGTCTCCACTACCGGCGAAAAGGATCGCTCCCCGCACGTACGGAACTCATAGGCACCCAACAAAAGGGCCGTCCCGCGGTCATCGCTGCGAAGAATCTCTCCCTGCGCGACGAATTCCAGTCCACAAACGTCCTGGAGCAGAAAAGGCCAAGTGATGTGTAATTCAGCAACAGAGCCAACCGGAGGCGGCTTGTCCGTCTGAAACAGAATTCCTGAATGACTGATGTCGGCGGTTCGTCCGCGCCCCACACGGGGCTCACCCTGCCTATCGGAGTAGTGGAACGACAACTCCAGCTCAAGGCGATATCTCCGGCGTAGCCGCCGTTCGCTTCCCGTGACCTTAACGTGGTTCTCCACGTAAGTATCATCGGCGTTTTACGAAGAATTGGATAGTGCCCAGACGTACTGTTCCTGGTACTAGAAGTTCCAGCTTGACCCTAGGCCGGTTTCGCCCAAGACGGCAAAGCGCCGGGCTCGCGCGCGCTGGGATCGCGGTCGTAGTTGGTCTGGTATGCCACCGTCGAGGGCAGGGGAGCCGCGCCGAGAGCGGAAATTCCGATCTCATTCAAATCCACCCGCAACCTATCCGGGGACGATTCATTCAGTGACTTGGCGAGGAATCGTGCATCATAGGTGCGCCCGCCCACGTTCACCGACCAGATATCCACGGGAAGCTGGCCCAATGTGGTCATATCCATTCCCACGTGGTTGCCCACCACGCTACCACCAAGATAATGCGCCACCAGCTCGGCGGCCTGCTTGCTCTCATAGGGGAAAGGAATAGCAAACGGATTTGCCTGCGCCGGCGCGGCGTCGGCCTCCTTCGTTTCGGAGGTCGCTGCGGCTGCCGCCGCTTGTACTTTTGTCGGGTCAATCGTCACGGTCAAGGCGATCGGCCCGCTTACGCTTGACGTGTCAGAATCTTGACGCGCGTTCCCTGTCACTTTCACTGCATCCTGGCTCAGTCCAGAGTCTGCCAGTGCCGTTTGAATGGCCGATGACAGATATTGCTCGAACTCCTGCCAGGATTGAGCCGAATTTGTCCTTGTGGGTGCTGCAGCAGGGCTGCTGGCAACCGAATTCAGAAAGGAAGCAGGGGATGTGTCGATAGCTGACCGCATAGACGTAGAAGACCTCCACGCATACCTTTGCAAGCTGTCTGCCAAAGCTACTGAGCGGTCAGCGTCTGGAGAGCCTGCCCGAGTTTCTCCGCCGAGAAGCCATACGGGCCCGGCGCGCTCTTGTAGATGACCCGGCCATCCCGTCCGATCAGGTACAGACGGTCGGGCCAGCCGGTATACGCACGCTCCGTTGTATTGGCGATGCCGTCCAGAAGGGCCGGAATCTTGATGCCCAGCTTCCGCACGCAGGTGGTGGCGGTTTCATTCCGCTCACCATCGGACCGCGGAGACGCCAGTATCACGCCATCGCGGACGTTCGACGCCACTTGCCAGAGGTCCGTCGGATGGGCCTCCTGGATATACACAACGTGGAAAGCGACACGATCCTTGTATGTCTCGTAGAGCTTGTTAAGGGCGGGAACCTCCCGCCGGAAAGGCGGTCAGGTATAGCTTCCAAAGATGAGCAGGACGGGCCGATCCTTTAGCTCATTGGAAAGCTGAACGGCTCCGCTTCCATCGAGCTTCGGCAGCGAGAAATCCGGCGCCGCGTCTCCTACCTGCAAATGGCCGCTGCGCGCCGACATCCAAAGCGGTCGAAACGGCAGGATCATCATGGCGAATCCTGGCACCTTCGCCATCACCCGGCCAAACGTCTCCGGTGTTTGGCGCATCGCTGTATAGATGCCTGCCACGGCAAAGACATACACCAGCGCCACTGCGCCCAGAACGCTGCCCGCGATCTTAATCATTCTCTTGCCTGACCCAGAACCTTGCGGCATATAGTTGCTCGATTGTAACGGGGTACACCCTTGCGAGCAATAGTATTTTTAAACTAGCGACTTAGCTTTAGAGCGAATGCTAGACTGGCAGGACGATATGATCGGCATCCTTCATCTTCGATGAATTCAAGACCGGCTCGACGGGTTCGAGCCTGGCCTGCCGCCTGATCCGGCGTGAGTTGAGGTCCACCTGATCCTCGCCTTGCCGGTGACGCCGGCTACGTGAGGAATAAATGACAACTGACGCTACCAACTATCAGAAAATTCTCCAACATCTCTGCGCAGAAACTATTGGTCCGCTTGCCTCCGAGGTCGATCGAAGCGGCGCCTTTCCACAGCCATCCATAGACGCTCTCAAAACCGCTGGTCTGCTCGGCGCCGTCAGTGCGCCCGAAGTGGGCGGGCTCGGCTTGGGCCTTCGCGGCGCCGCCGAAATCGTCCGCCTTGTCGCGCAGCAATGCGCCTCCACGGCCATGGTGCTGTGCATGCACTATTCCGGCGCGGCGGTCCTGGAAGCCCACGCGGACGATACCGTTCGCCGGGCGGCCGCCAGCGGAGACCACCTCAGCACCCTCGCGTTTAGCGAAGCCGGATCGAGGAGCCATTTCTGGGCGCCCACCAGCACCGCTCGTTGGGAGGGGGAGGAAATCCTTCTCAGCGCCTGGAAAAGTTGGGTCACCTCAGCTTCCAGGGCCACAGCCTACGTCTGGTCGTCACAGCCGTTGGAGGCGGAAGGCCTCAGCACGATCTGGCTGGTCCCTGCCGATGCCACGGGCCTCACGGTCCAGGGCGGCTATGACGGACTCGGGCTGCGCGGCAACGATTCCTCGCCCGTCTCTGGTCAGGACGTGCGAGTGCCGGTTACAGCGATGCTGGGCGAGGACGGCAAAGGGTTCGACATCATGATGGGTGTCGTCCTGCCCTTGTTCAACGTCCTGAACGCCGCCTGCTCCGTTGGTCTCATGGAGGCCGCCGTCGAACGCACAGCGGCATACGCGTCCGGCGCCCGCTATGCCCACGTCGATTCCAGCCTTGCCGACTTGCCAACCATTCGCAACTACATCGCCCGAATGCGGGTGAAGACCGAAATGGCGCGAACCCTCCTCGACGATACGATCTCCGCCGCCGAATCCGGCCGCGCCGATACGATGCTCCGCGTGCTGGAGTGCAAGGCCGCCGCGGGAGAAACTGCTACCGAAGTGCTCGACCTTGCCATGCGTGTCTGCGGCGGCTCAGCCTTTCGCAAAGAAGTCGGAGTGGATCGTTATTTTCGCGATGCGCGCGCCGCCGGCGTGATGGCGCCGACAACCGACATGCTGTACGACTTCATTGGCAAGGCCGTTTGCGGCATGGAGCTGTTTTGACATGGGTGACAACAACACGCTTTTGCTGGGCGCCGTCGCCTATGATCCGAAGGTGATCGCGATCTGGGACGGTTTCGGGCGTTACTTCGCCAGGCACGGTCTCCCCTTCGACTATGTGCTCTACACAAACTATGAAAGGCAAGTGGAGGCGCATATCGCCGGACACGTTCATGTGGCCTGGAATTCGCCGCTGGCGTGGCTCCAGTCTGAGCGTATCGCCGAAATCCTGGGCCGCCGCGCCGAAGCCATCTGCATGCGCGACAGTGACTGCGATCTCACTTCCGTAGTTCTCGTCCGGTCGAACTCAGGCATACACGACTTCAACGGTCTAAGGGACAGCCGCGTCGCCGTCGGCGCGTACGATTCGCCTCAGGCGACCCTCATCCCGCTCAGCCTCTTCGCCGCCAATGGTTTAGAACCGCGCCAGGATTTTGAAGTCGTTCCCTTCGACGTCCTGGTAGGCAAGCATGGAGATCACATTGGCGGCGAGCGCGATGCCGTCCGCGCCCTGGTTCGGGGAGACGTCGATGCAGCCTGCATCCTTGACGGTAACCATCTCGCCTTCGCCCAGGAAGGCACGTTGCCTCACGGTTCAACTCGCATCCTCGGCCACACGCCCGCTTACGATCATTGCAACTTCACCGTCTTCGACAACGCTCCGCCTCAGATGGTGAACCGTTTTCGTGAACTGCTGTTGGCAATGCAGTATTCGGACGCCGAGGTTCGTCCATTGCTGGACATGGAAGGGTTGAAGCAATGGGTGCCGGGCCGCACCAATGGCTACGCGGCGCTGGCCATCGCGGTGGACCGTTTCAAGACAATCGATTCCTTCGTCGCCGGCGTAGTGGAGCGATGCAAGTAGACCTCGGCCGGCTGGGGTTCGATGAGGGTGGGCATCTGCTCGTTAAACAATGCCTGCGGCTGGTTTCGGTCGGCGATGAGATCGAAGTGATGGGAACGGCGCCGGAGCTGGAACTCCATTTGCGAACGTGGTGCCGTTCCGAAGGCCACAGCTTCCGGCGCGGGGAGGGCAGTGCCGTCATCGGCCGCGGTGGAGCGGAGACGGGCCGCTGGGCTGGATCGGAGCGCGCCGGCGGGGCAGATGCCGTCCTCGATCATCCTCCACGAAAATGGGGCTTGGCCGCCCGCGGATCCAAGGTGGAGGCGGGCACGCCAGAATTCGACTTCCGCTTGGCCGACAAGATCGAAGTGTGGGCCGATGAGGCTCCCCGCATCTATGCGCAGGCTGCCGCCGCACAGTGGGATCCTCAAACCGCCGTTCCCTGGCAAGCTGAATTCCACATTCCGGACGAAGTGGAGGACGCCGTCGTTCAGGTAATGACATACCTGATCGAGAACGAGACAGCCGCACTGATCATACCCAGCCGCTTTATCGCGCAGATGCATCCCCATTTCCGCGAGGTGATGCAGGTGCTGGCGATACAGGCTGCCGATGAGGCCCGGCACATCGAGATCTTCACGCGGCGCGCCCTGTTGAGGCGTGGTAGCCTCGGCCTCTCGACGGTCGGAGGGCAAGCGTCACTGAAGACCCTGGTTGACGAGCCGGACTTCGCCATCGCCTCCTTTCTGCTTTCGGTGCTGGGGGAGGGAAGTTTCCTCTCCCTGCTCTGGTTCATCCGACAATACGCTCCCGATCCGGTGACTGAGGCCGTGGCCCGCCTGGCCGCGCAGGACGAAGCCCGGCACGTCGCCTTCGGACTGGCCCATCTTCGCCAACACGTGAATCGCGATCCGAGCATTCGCGGGCGTCTCGCTGAAGCCGTATACCGGCGCCACGAGGCGCTCCGGCACACGGCGGGATTGAACGCCGAAGTATTCGATTCGTTACTCCTCATGGCCGCCGGTTCCTGGAATCACGATAACTTGCGTCAGGGGCATCGCCGGGTGATGGAACTCATGCGCGATATGGACGAAGGCAGAAGGAGCCGCCTCTTCCGGCTCGGTTTCTCTGCGCAGGAGGCCGAGGAACTCTCCAGCCTCCATACACGTAATTTCATGTAGGTCATAGGCGGCTTAGTACACTACTCTTAGGCCGTTCTGGTGTTGAAGCTTTTGGGGCTGGGTTTTTGCTTCAACCCCGTTTTCGGGAGGATTCCATGTGGCGCGCAACACTTTTGACATTGGCCGGAGCGACTCTTTTGGCGGCGCCATCCGGCATTACCGTCTCCGTTGCGTTAGCCAATAAGGGAGGCCGTTTGGCCTATGTTCGATCCGATAACTCGATCCTCGCCGATCCCGCGGGTGCGGATGGTTATAGGGACATCTGGCGTTACAAACTCGATGCAGCCGGCAATATCGCTTCCAGTACCTGCCTCACCTGTGATCAACCGGACATGCCGTTTCACAACGGCAACCCTCGTTACGATCCCTTCGGCCGCGGCTTCCTGTTTCAGGTGGAGAACAAAGTTTGCCCGGCGGCTTTCCTGGCTAACCACGGGAGTCCGGGGTCAGGCTCCTGCAACGACTGGTGGTGGTGGGCGGCGGGAGACCAGAAGTTCTATCGAGTGAGTGCTCCCTTGCCCGCCTACGATGGCCGATTCGCCCAGATGCACGGTAAGTGGAGCAAGAACGGTGATTACTTCATGTTCTGCTATCGCCTGGGTAGGTGCAACGATAAGTATGGCTGTAACATCGGCGGCTCTTGGGATTTGCGGGCCATGGAGATCAATTGGACGAATCCCGCACCCAACGTCTTCGTCCCCAAGTTTGGCGCCACCCACATCTACACGCCTGGCAACTGGCCGAAGCACTTCTATCAGATGACCGGAACGTCCCCCGTGGACAACGGCGTCGTCCTGTTCGAAAGCAATTCCTTCGCCCAAATCAACACCGAAGGCGACATCGACGTTGCCACCATGCGCGTGAAAGCGGCCGATGGTACGTGGCTCACCAACCAGCAGGCCAACGCGACGATCGTTGTGCTTAGCGAGTTCAGCTCCGATGGCAGCCACACGGCCGACTGGAACGAACTTGCCCAATTCACTCCGGATGGCACTCAGATCCAATGGATGTCGAACCGAGGCTATCGGCCCGCAACCAGCTTGAGGGATCTTTATAGCGACTATTGGGTTTCGAACCCCGATGGATCGAATAAGAAGCAGATCAGCTTTTTCAACACGGCGGGCAGTCCCGAGTACACAGGACAACGAACCATATCGTCTAATTTTGTGTTCTACGACCCGCTGCGTTTCTATGCGTACATCTTTCGCGCCTCGGCAAGGCCGGATAATATCTACAAACTCCAGACTGGCACACGCCCCGCGGTTTCAATCATGAACGCCGCAACCCATGATGTCTTTCCCGGCGTCTCGCCAGGCGCATTGGCCTCCGCATCTGTGGAGGGCTTGACCGGTTTCGCCGAAACCAAGGCTCCGGCGGGTCCGTGGCCATCCAATCTGGCGCGCGTGGAAGTTGCTATCAACGGTGTAGCGGCGCCTTTGACCCGCGTCAGTCCCGCTGCCAATGGCGCTCCCGGGCAAATCGACTTTCAGGTTCCCTCCAACACTCCGATCGGACCGGCGAAGGTCCAGGTCAGCGTGAATGGAAAGGCTGTCGCGACAGGCTCTGCGACAATCGTGGAAGCGGCTCCCGGCATCTTCGTGACCGATAGCGCTTCCCTGCAGGGTAAGATTCTCAATGCGGACAGCCGCTCCAATTCGCCTGACGCGCGGGCCAAGCGCGGCGAGACTATCCAAATCCTGGCTACCGGCGCGGGTCCTCTGAAGTCCGCGCTTCGCGATGGAGTCAAGCCGGCTGCCGAAACGTCCACCCGCTCCCTTCCCAAAGTCATGTTTGGAGACACGCCGGCCACTGTGAAGGTAAGCGCCGTCGCCGATTCTCCCGGCCTCTGGCGCATCACCGCGACAGTGCCCACGCAAGCTCGAGTCGCAGGACTAGTTCCGCTGGTGGTGATACAGAACGGCGTCCAGAGCAGTCCGGTCTCGGTGTGGATCGCGCAATAGCGAAAGGGACTACGATGGACCTGTGTCAGAGATCACAGTGTCCCGACGTCGTTTTTTAGGCGCCTCAGGTGCCGCCGGCATCCTGCCTTTGCCGGCCCTCGCGGCGCCTGCCGTTGATCAGCCACCGCTGTTGTGGTTGAGCAATGTACCCGCCAGCGACTCGCACGTTGCCTTCCGCGGACGGTTCGAAACAGCGGGGCCCACGGTGGTGGAGATCCAGTTTCTTGGCGCTTCGTGGTTTGACCTGTGGCTGGATGGGGAGTTTGTCGCCGACGGCCCGGCGCGCTTTCCGCAGGAGTTCCCGCAGTATCAGATCCTGCGCCGCGAAGTATCCGCCGGACGGCACTTGCTCAGTGCGCACGTCCACTCCTTCGGCGTCTCCACGCGTCTTATTGAAAACATCGCGCCCTTCTGGACGTGCCGTGTGTTGGCGGGTTCGACGGAGGTCGGTGTGTCATGGAAGGCTGCACCGCTCAAAGGATATGGATCCGCTGTCCGGCGCATCAACCCGCAATTGGGATGGATGGAATGGGTGGACACGCAGCAACTAAAGTTCGACGACACTGCGTGGGCCGTACCTACACCGACCGATCCCAAGATCGGCGCGCTGAAGCCACTGGCCACGGCGGAGGTTCGCCACCTGACGCACCCCCTGCAGCAGACAGCGCAGGGCGAACTCATTGAAACATTCGGCTATGAAGCCGATGATCCCCCGGCGCGTTTCTTCCTTCGCCGGCTGGAGCGCGGGAATCTGCCTGCACAAGGCGTTTGGCGGCGTTACGATCTGGGCCGCGTGCGTCTGGGGCGCGCTCGCCTGACCATTGATGCGCCCGCAGGCGCGGTGGTGGAATGCGCCTATTGCGAGGCGTTGGAGCAAGGCAGGGTGACACCTTGGATCACGTTGTCGGCCGGCCAGTCCTGCAATATGGATCATTTCGTTGCGCGCGGCGGCGAACAGGAATTCGTGCCCCTCTCGCCGAAGGGCGGACGCTTCATTGAGGTGCATGTGCTAGCGCCTGCGGCGCAGGTACGCTTCGTGCGCGAGGAGTTTGTGGAGCGAACCTATCACGGTGCGCCTGAGGGTTCCTTTCAATCCGGCGACGCTTTGCTCGACCGCATCTGGACGACAGGCATCGAGACCTACCGCGCCTGTTCCGAAGATGCCGTGATCGACAATCCCACACGCGAGCGCGGCCAGTGGGCGGGCGATGTCGCCACCGTCGGGATGGAGATCGCCGCCGCCGGTTTCTCCGACTTGCGGCTGTTCCGCCGCGGGCTGATTCAATGCGCCCAGTGCGCGCGTGAAGACGGCCTTATTGCCGGCCTCTGTCCGGGTGGCCGGGCGTACCTGACAACGTACGCCGCCCAATGGGTGACCGCCTGCCTCCGCTACTGGCAGCTGACTGGCGATCAGTCCCTGCTTCATGAGCTGTTACTGGCGGCAGAGCACAACATCGGCGCTTTCGAGAAATGGTGGACGGCCGATGGCGTGACCGATGGCATCGGCTGGGGATTCGTCGATTGGGGCTATGTGCGCAATGAAGGGCCTGTGGACATTGGCGTTAACCTACATCTGGTCGCAGCCCTGCGCGACATGGCGCGTTGGTGCCAGATTCTTGGTGAGCAGGAAAAGCAAGCCCGTTACCGAGCGCTGGAGCGCCGTCTCCGGCAGTCTCTGACGCCTTCGTTCGCGGGCGGCAACTGGGCTACTGTCGGATTGCATCGCACCGTCCTCGGCCTCATCTTAGGATTTGTCAGTAAAGACCAGGAGCGCGCCGCGGTGGAGCAGATCAAGACGCACATCTTGCGGTCGTTTCCATTGTCCTCGGACGCGCCTCGCTTGAGCGGTCCGGCGGCCAACAATCCGCAACTGTTCACACCCTACTTCGCTCATTACGTCATGCCCGTCTTGATCGAACGCGGCGAGATGGACTTTGTTCTCGATATCTACCGTAAGGCGTGGGGCTGGGCTTTGGGCGACGGACGCACCACGTGGCTCGAAGTCTTCGATACCCGCTGGAGCCATTGCCACGCCTGGGCTGGCTGCCCCACCTGGCAGTTGACGCGCTACGTGCTGGGTCTGAACCGCCGCTTTGACCTTGGACCGGAGCACTACGTCTGCACGCTCCGTCCCGGTTTCCTCGAACGCGCACAAGGCTCCCTTCCGATGTCAGGAGGAGGAGAGATCAAGATTGCGTGGACGCGCGAAGGCGGCGATATCCGTTACCGCCTCGACACGCCCCGCCCCATCGTTGTGCATTTTGGCGACGGCGCGCCCGTCGGTGTGACGGGTCACTTGGAACGGATCGTCCGTCCCGGCGTATACTCGGTCGAATGACCCGAGCGATAGCGGTGTTTGCGATTTGTATGGCGGCGGCCTCTGCGGCGACGCTGCGCCCCTTTAATTACGACTATGTGGCGGAGGCGGCGCGCGCGGCCAAATTGGATGTCGATCACCTGGATCCCACGGAACTGCGCCGTACTTACGCCGCGCGGCGCGAGCGTGTGATGCAGGCGATGCCGGGAGGAGCGCTGCTGGTCTTCTCCGTGGAGCAGCCCCAGGCACGACGTCTGGAATTCCAAGTCCCGCATAGCGAGAATCACGACTTCGTCTATCTGACTGGCGTGGACGGAATGGACAGCCTGGATTCGGCTATTTTGCTCATCCCAACGCCAGGCAAGAACTGGGAGATTCTGTACTCCAGCGGCGACCTGGAAGCGATTCGCCAATCTACCGGCATCCAGGAAGTCCGCGCCTTCTCGCGCCTGGAAGAGGATTTCTCGGTGGCTTTGACGGATTACCGCGACTGGCGGATCACGCAGATCCGGCGCTGGCCGGTGCCGGCCGCGCTGGCGAAAGCCTGGGGTCCCGACCACAAGGTTCTGTGGGCGAACTATCCGCGCTTCCTCCGCCTGCGCATGCCGCAGCCGCCGCGTGTGGAGTTCTTCAACCGCTTGAAAAGCTTCTCGGCCGATCTCGAAATGCACGACTCGGCTGATGTGCTCGACCCGGTTCGCATGATGAAGGACGGCTATGACCTCGCCTGCCTGCGCCGGGCCGTGGAGATCACGGGCGAAGGCATCCAGGAGGGACTTCGTGCCGTGCGGCCGGGCATGACGGAAAACCAGGTGATGGAATTGATGGACTTCGTCTATCGCTACCGTGGCGCCTATCTGGGCTTTCCCACCTCGGTGCATCGCAATCCGCCCGGAGGCCGTGGGAAAGAACGCGAGATTCCGGAAGGGTTCATCGAATTCGTGCCGCGCTCCTCAGAGTCGGCGATTCAGGCCGAAGACATCATTCACGTCGATACCGGCGCGTCGTTCCGCCACAATTCAGCCGACATCCAACGCAACGTCCCTGTAGGCGGTAAGTTCTCTCCGCAGCAGCGGCGCCTCTATGAGATTGCCTTGAACGTGCAGAAGACGGTGATCTCAAAAATCAAGCCGGGAGTGACGTGGTGGGAACTGCACAACCTGGCGGTGAAGATGCTGAAGGACGCCGGCGGCTACGACGAAGGATACACCTACGGTATTGGCCACTACATCGGTATGGAAGTGCACGACGAGGGTGACTACGATCAGCCGATGAAGGCAGGGATGGTGCTCTCCATCGAGCAGGGCGTGAATCCGAAGGATGGTCCGCGCGTAGCGTTCGAGGACAATGTGATTGTGACGCCCGAGGGACACGACTGGATCAGCCGCTCCATTCCCATTGAAATTGACGAGGTAGAGGCCATGGCCAAGAAGAAGAGCAGCCTCGACGGATTTGTAGCGAAGCCGAAATGACGCCACCCTGAGTGGCCAAACTGCTGTAAAATGCAGTCAGTATGTTTCAGAGAATTCGGCCTGTTTATTTTATACTTCCTCTCCTGGCAATTGCGGCACTGGCGGCTGAGACCCCGGCAGTGAAGATGTGGGAAGAGAACATCGTTATCCCCACCTATCCGGCGGGTGCCCCGGAACCAAACCCGATCTTCAACCTGGGACGCAATTCGCAGGGTGCACAGGGGATTGTCTATCCCTATCCTCTGCATGACATCCTTCTGCATGAGAAGGTGGACCAGAGTTACCGCATCGTCTATCTGGAGAATGAGTACATCAAGATCGGGATCCTGCCGGAGATCGGCGGCCGCCTCTTCGAAGGTATCGACAAGACGAATAACTACAACTTCATCTACCGGCAGCATGTCATCAAACCGGCACTGATCGGTCTAACGGGGGCGTGGATCTCTGGCGGTATCGAATGGAACATCCCGCACCACCACCGGGCAACCTCGTTCCTGCCCGTGCAGTACAGCGTTGAGGAGAACGGCGACGGCAGCAAGACGGTTTGGGTGGGCGAGTTGGAAGTGCGTCACCGCACGCGTTGGGCGGTTGGTTACACGCTGCGGCCCGGCAAGTCGTATGTCGAAGCGCGGGTGCGAATTGTGAACCGAACGCCGGTTGTGAACACGATGCTCTGCTTTGCCAACGTCGCCGTGCACGTGAATGACGACTACCAAGTGATCTTCCCCCCCAGCACACAGCGCGGGACGTTTCACGGGAAACGTGAGTTTATCGATTGGCCCCAGGCAACGACGGTCTACGCCGGCGAGGACTTCACCAAGGGCGTGGACGTGAGCTGGTACAAGAATCACCTGCAAGCCAATTCCATCTTCGCCTGGAACTACTCGGAAGACTTCTTCGCCGGCTACGATCACGGTAAGGAAGCGGGGACGATGGCGGTGGCCGATCACAACATCGTACCAGGCAAGAAAGTGTGGACGTGGGGCGATGGCCCGCGCGGACGCATGTGGGATCACATCCTCACCGACAATGACGGTCCTTATGACGAACTGATGGTGGGCGCGTATTCCGACAACCAGCCTGACTATAGCTGGCTGCAGCCGTTCGACACGAAGTCGTTCTCCATGAACTGGTATCCGTTTCGCGATATGGGTGGCGTGAAGAAGGCCAACCTCGATGCGGCGGTGAACCTGGAAGTGGGCAAAGACCGGATGGCGAAGGTCGCCTTTAATACGACGTCGGCGTTCCCCATGGCGACCGTGCGGTTGATGGCGGGATCGCGGGTGCTGCTGGAAGAGAAGATCGCGATCAATCCGGGCAAGCCGTTTGCGAAGAGCGTCGCGGTTCCAGCCGGCATCGACGAGCATGACTTGCGGGCGTCCCTCTCAGCCAACGGGCAGGAACTGGTCGCCTATTCGCCCTTGCGCCAGACTAAGGAGCCGCCCCTGAAGCCGGTAAAGAGTCCGGCTCCGCCAGCCGAGGTGAAGACGGTAGAAGAACTGTATCTGATCGGGCTGCGCGCAGAGCAGTTCCACGATCCCTCGATCAATCCCGAACCCTACTGGCAAGAGGCGCTGCGTCGCGATGGGAGCGATGTGCGGGTGAATACGGCGCTCGGTATCAACTACTTCAAGAAAGCCCGTTTCGCGGAGGCCGAACAACTCTTCCGGACGGCGATGGCGCGCCTGACGGACAACTACACCACTCCCAAAGACGCCGAGCCGATTTACTACCTCGGCCTGACGTTGAAGGCGCAAGGCAAGTTTGAGGAAGCGTACAAATACCTCTATCTGGCGACATGGAATCTGCCCTGGCGCGCCGCGGGTTACTTCGGTGTTGCGGAGATCGCCACCATGCGCGGCGACTATACCACGGCGCTCGATTTGGTCGAGCGATCCATCGACCACAACGGCTTGAACATCCGGGCGCTGAACTTGAAAGCGGCTCTGCTGCGGCACGTCGGCCGGACAGACGAAGCGCTGCAAGTGCTGGCGACGGCGCATCGCAAAACCGATCCGTTGGACGTGCGTTCAATGGCGGAGCAGTGGTTGGCCGGTAAGAGCGCGGACGCGGCGAAGGTGCTTACGGTAACGATGAAGGATCATCCGGCGACGGCTGCCGAGGTGGCAGCGGAGTACCTGAACTGCGGACTCTGGCAGGATGGCACCGATGTTCTTCTTCTGGCCAAGTCTCAGCCGATGGTCAGCTATTACCTCGGCTACTTCGCTGAACAAATGAGGCAGCCGCAAAAGGCTCTGGGATATTACCAGGCCGCCTCGCGGATGCCGAGCGACTACGTCTTTCCCTTCCAATACGAGGCGATCGACGTATTCCGCCACGCGATGGCAATGAACGCAAAGGACGCGCGGGCACCTTATTATCTGGGTAATCTACTGTTCGACTGGCAGCCCGCTGAGGCCGTACGGCTATGGGAGACGTCGGCCGCAATAGATCCTTCGTTCCCGATCGTGCATCGCAATCTGGCGATTGCTTACGGCAACGGAAAGGCGCCATCGATGGAGAAGGCGATTGCGCAGTTGGAGACCGCGACGTCCTTGACGCCGAAGTATGCCCGGCACTTTGCCGAGTTGGACGAGTTCTACGAGACGGCCGGCGTAGCTCCGGAAAAGCGACTGGCGATGCTTGAGAAGAACCAGGACATAGTCGCGCAGCGGGACGATTCATCGGCGCGCCAGATCGGGCTGCTGCTTGTGCTCGGCAAATACGATGAGGCGATCCAGCGGCTCTCAAAGCGGGAGTTCGCCGTGTGGGAAGGCGCCAACCTAAACGTCGGCGACAACTGGGTGGATGCGCACTTGCTACGCGGGCAAAAGCTGCTTGCAGCGAAGCGGTGCACGGAGGCTCTGGCAGACTTTCAGGCGGCGCGGACGATTCCGTCGAACCTTCCCTCGGAAGGGCTCGACACCGCGGCACGCGCGCCGGAACTGGACTATTGGACCGCGCAAGCCTACGAGACGATGGGCGACACCGCCCAGGCGAAGACTTATTGGCGGAAAGCCGCCGGCGCACAGGCGCGCCACTTGCAGACCTACTATCAGGCGCTGTCGCTAAGGAAGTTGGGCGAGAACGACAAGGCCGCCAAACTGATGCAGGCTCTGGTGGATGAGGCCCACGAACGTTTGACGCATAAGACGGCGCAACGGGCCATTCTGGCTAACGCTCACTATGCGGCGGGGCTCGGCTATCTGGGCCTGGAGGATAAGGGGAAGGCGAAGGAGGAACTGACGAAGGCGCTGGAAGCGAGCCCCGATCACATCGGAGCGAAGGCGGCGCTTGCGGGCTGCGGGCTACAATAGCTCCCAGCATGCCTGTTCGCCCTAAACTCGCGGCGGTCACAACGACCTTCTTTAAGTACTCGCACACGCAGCACATCGTCGATCGGTTGCTGGATGGCTATGGCTGGAACGGAGTGCACCATCGACCGGAGATGGATCTGGTGTCGCTCTATGTGGACCAGGTGGATCCAAAGACCGATCTGAGCCGGGAGCGGGAGAAACGGCATCCGGCGATGAAGATCTATCCGACCATCGCGGAGGCCCTGACGCTAGGCGGCAGCAAACTCGCCGTGGATGGCGTGATGCTTGTGGGCGAGCACGGAACCTATCCGCGCAATGAGAAAGGTCAGACGAAGTATCCGCGGTACGAGTTCTTCGAACAGATCGTGGATGTGTTCCGGAAGAGCGGCAAATCAGTGCCGATCTTTAACGATAAGCATCTTTCGTGGAACTGGGACTGGGCGCGCAAGATGTACGATACGTCGCGCGAGATGGGATTCGCGTTCATGGCGGGTTCCAGCCTGCCAGTGACGTGGCGTACGCCTTCCATCGAGATGCCGTTGGGCGCGAAGGTCCGCGAAGCGATGTGCGTTTGTTACGGCGGCGTGGATAGCTACGACTATCACGGCCTGGAGACGGTGCAGTGTATGGCGGAGCGCCGGCGCGGCGGCGAGAGCGGTGTGAAGTGGGTGAAGGCGTATCACGGCGCGGGGTTCTGGAAGGCTCTGCGCGACGGGGTATGGCCGCGCGAGTTGATGGAGGCGGCGTTGTGCCGCAGCCACACGCTGACGCCGGCGCGCAAGGACTTCAACGACATCTTCCCCAGCGTCGATCAAATGCAGGAGATTGTGAAGGACCCCGTGGCGTACCGGTATGAGCACGCCGATGGCGTGTTTAGCACGATGCTGCTGATGTCCGGACTGGTGCGCGACTTCAACTTTGCGGCGTCGATTGACGGTCAGCGGAAGCCGCTATCCACGCAAATGTACCTACCAATGCCCGACGGACGGACTACTCTGGCGAGCTTCTTCAGTCCTCTGGTGAATAACGCGGAGAAGATGTACCTCAGCGGCAAGCCGACCTACCCAGTGGAGCGCACGCTGCTCACCACTGGTTTGACGGCCGCCGGCGTGGAGAGCCTCTATCGCAAGGACGCGAAGATAGAGACGCCCCACCTGGCCATTCAGTACCAACCCACCAAAGAATCGACGTTCTGGAGGAGCTGACGCGATGCTGACTAGAAGAGCATTTCTAGAGACCGCCGGTGCGGCCATCGCCGCGGCGCAGACCGGAGCGCC
Source organism: Bryobacteraceae bacterium (assembly GCA_039934475.1). Classification (GTDB taxonomy): domain Bacteria; phylum Acidobacteriota; class Terriglobia; order Bryobacterales; family Bryobacteraceae; genus JBDTMC01. The sequence continues at coordinate 20,810 of JBDTMC010000055.1, forward strand.
GAAGCGCCTCGCCATCGTTACCACGGTGTATCGCTACCTGTCCCACGCGCAGCACATGGGTGACCGGTGGATGGTGGGCTATCCGTTGGAAGGAGCCTGGCACAAGCCGAACTACAAAGTGGTCTCGCTGTATGTGGACCAGAAGCCGAAGGGCGAACTCTCCGGCGAGCGCGCGAAGGAGTTCGGGTTCCAGGTGTATCCGACGATCGCCGAGGCATTGCGGTGCGGTGGCGACACGTTGGGGGTGGACGCGATCCTGATTATTGGCGAGCACGGCGACTATCCGCACAATGAGAAAGGGCAGATCCAATACCCGCGCTACGAGTTCTTCGAGCAGTGCGTGAAGGTGTTTGAGAAGGACAAGAAGGTGGTACCGATCTTCAACGACAAGCACCTGTCGTACAGCTTTGAGAAGGCGAAGAAGATGGTGGATGCGTCGCACCGGCTGCGGTTCCCCATGCTGGCCGGATCGTCGCTGCCGGTGACGTGGCGGCTGCCGTCGTTCGACTTGCCACATGGATGCCGGATCGAAGAGGCGTTGATGGTGGGCGAGGGTGGATCGGATCCGATGGACTTCCACGCGCTGGAGGCGATGCAGTGCATGGTGGAGCGACGGGGCCGCGGGGAGACGGGCGTAAAGTCCGTGCAGATGATTGAGGGTGATGACGTGTGGAAGGCGGGCGAGGAAGGACGTTACTCTAAGGCACTGCTGGCCTCGGCGCTCTCGCGGAGCGACACACCGCTAGGCCTGTCATTTGAAGACAGCCGCCCGCAGGACATGGTGGGCGATGGGGTGCTGCCGAAGCTGGTGGAGAAGCCGGCGGCTTATTTCATCGAGTATGCCGACGGCCTGAAGGCGACGCTGCTCATGCTGAACGGGGCGCTGCGCGACTTCAACTTCGCCGCCAAGGTGAAGGGTATGGAGAAGCCGCAATCGCTGCAGTTCCTGTTGACTCCGGAGCCGAACGTGACGTATTCGGCGTGCCTAATGAGCAAGGTGGAGGAGATGTTTGAGAGCGGGAAGGCTCCGTATCCGGTGGAGCGGACGTTGTTGACCAGCGGCATGCTGGAGGCATGTTTGACGTCGCGGGTGCAAGGGCATTCGAAGCTCGCCACTCCGCATTTGAACGTCAGCTATGCGGCGCCGAAAGAGTCGCAGTTTCCACAGGCGTAACGATGACACTGGAGAAGATGGTTGTCATTGATGGCTCCGGAGCGGAGCCTTTCTGTGCCGATGTGGTGATTGAGGGCGGGCGCATTGCCGCAGTGAACCGGCGCGAGGGTGCGGGCAGTGGCGCTGTTGTAGCGCCTGGATTCATTGACCTGCACAGCCATTCCGACTTGCAGGTTTTAGAAGCTGAGCGGCGCGAGAAGCTGTTGCAGGGAGTGACGACGGAAGTGGTGGGGAACTGTGGGTTCTCACCGTTTCCGCAAGGCTCGCACGAGCATGAGTTGTGCGAGTTCGGTGGCGGCATCCTGGGCAAGCGCGATGGATGGGGATGGCCTTCGGCAGCGGCGTATTTGAAGGCGGCGGAAGAGTCTTCCGGACCGGTGCGCGTTGCCTCGCTGGCGGGACATGGCAGTCTGCGGGTGGCGGTGGCGGGGCTATCGCAGGACCCGTTGACCTCCCGGCAAATGGATCAGTTGGAAGGGCTGCTGGACGATTCGTTGGGGGACGGCTGCGTGGGGTTCTCAACGGGGCTGATGTATGCGCCGGGGTCGAGCGCGGGGCCTGCGGAGTTGGAGCCGTTGTGCCGCGTTGTGGCGCGGCATGGGAAGCTCTACACCACGCACATGCGGAGTTACTCGGACGGCCTGGTGACGGCGGCGCGCGAGCAGATTGCGCTGGCACGGGCCACCGGGTGCCGGTTGCAGATCTCGCATTTGCAGGCGGCGGGCCGCGCGAATTGGGAACTACAGCACCAGGCTTTGGACGAGATTGAGGAGGCGCGGGCCGAAGGCATCGACGTCGAGTTCGACATCTATCCGTATCAGTGCGGCAGTACGGTGCTGACGCAGTGGCTGCCGGATTGGTGTCTGGAGGGCGGACCGGCGGCGCTGCTGGCGCGCCTGGCGACTCCCGAGATTCGAGAGCGGATTCGCGACGAGGCGGAGCAGCGGAAGGCGCAGGAGTGGAGCGACATCACGATCTCCGGCTGTGCGAACGAGTCGCTGGTAGGAAAGACGATTGCCGAGTTGGGCGAACTGCGCGGCGTGGCGCCGGTGGATGCCGCGCTTGATCTGTTAGTACAAGAGAACGTGGCGGTGAACGTAATCTCGTTCAACCAGAGCGAGGCGAACCTGCGGCAGTTACTGACGCATCCGCTGTGCTCCGTGATCAGTGACGGGTTCTATGTGAACGGGCGGCCGCACCCGCGGTTGCATGGGACGTTCCCGGAGCTGTTGGGAAATGTGGTGCGCGAGCGCGGCTGGATGGGATTGCCGGAGGCGGTTCATAAGATCACGGGCAAGCCGGCGGCGCGCCTGGGGTTGAAGGATCGGGGCCTGGTGAAGGAAGGGTATGCGGCGGATCTGACGGTGTTCGATGCAGCGGCGATTCGCAGCCGCGCCACATACGAGACTCCGGACCTGTCGCCGGTGGGCATCCTGCAAGTGATCAGGAACGGTAACGTAGAGACATGCGTTTAGAACATGCGCGGTGGCCGGACCTGCCGGCGATGGCGGGGTTGACGTTTGTCCTGCCGCTTGGATCGTTAGAGCAGCACGGCAAGCACCTGCCCGTATTTACGGATTCGATGATCATCGGCAACGTTGCGGAGCGGGTGGAGCAACTGCGATCAGACAAGATCGTTATGCTGCCTGTGCAGTGGTTAGGGCATTCGCCGCACCACCGGCGGTTTGGCTGCGTGAGCCTGGACCTCTATCCGTATGTGGAGATGATCCGCGGGATGTGCAACTCGCTGATCGCGATGGGCGCGCGGCGGATCTTCCTTTTGAACGGGCATGGCGGGAACGATATCCCGTGCAAGGCCGCGCTGCGGGAATTGAAGAGCGAGCACGAGGAGTTGCACGACCTGTACATCGCCTACGCCACGTATTGGAACCTGGCGGCGGCGGAGTTCACTGCGATCCGTGAATCGCCTACGGGCGGGATGGGGCACGCCTGCGAGATGGAGACGTCGATTCTGCTGGCGACGCATCCGGAGCGTGTGGACACGGCGCAGGCTGTGCGGGGAGGGCCGAGCGAGGAGCGCGGGTTCCGCACCATCGACATGCTGAAGGGCGAGCCTTTCTTCATGATCAACGAGTTCGATGAGTTCTCAGAGACAGGCGTGATCGGGATGCCGGACTTCGCGACAGCGGAGAAGGGCGAGCTGTTTCTGGAAGCAGCGGCGCAGGCGGTGGTGCGGTTCTTAGACGAGTTTGGATCGTGGGACTTCCAAACGCGGTTTCATCGATGAGCCGGCGCTGGATTGTTGTCACCCTCATCTTCTTCGGGATTGTGATCAGCTACGTGGACCGGGGGAACCTCGGGATCGCGACGCCGTCAATCATGCGCGAGTTCGGATTCACGCCAGCGTCGATGGGCGTGCTGCTCTCGGCGTTCTTCTGGACGTATGCGCTATTCCAGTTGCCGGCAGGGTCGCTAATCGACCGGTTCGGGATCCGGCTGTTGTACGCGGGGGCGTTCACGCTGTGGTCACTGGCTTCGGCGGCGATTGGATTCGCGCATGGCATGATCGACATTGTCCTGCTGCGGATGCTGTTGGGCCTGGCCGAGGCGATTGGTCCAATCGCGAGCATTTCCTTTATCCGGAAGAACTTCTCAGGCGCCGAGCAGGGGTTGCCGACGGCGATCTACATTGCAGGCCAGAACTTTGGCCCGGCGGCAGGAATGCTGGTGGGGACGCAATTGATTGCGAACTTCGGATGGCGCGCGATGTTCATTGTGACCGGGTTGGGCGCGCTGGTGTGGCTGCCCGGATGGCTGCTGCTGGCGCCTCGCGATGATGCCCGGGCGAAGGTGGCGGCGGGTGCGCCGGCGGTGCCGCTGCGGGCTTTGCCGTGGGGCGAGGTGCTGGCCGCTCC
>JBDTMC010000056.1:0-24741 GCA_039934475.1 Bryobacteraceae bacterium
AGAGAACTGGCGCTCCTCTTCGTTGTCGATGGATTCGAGCTTGGCAGCCAGGGCAAAGAAAGCGCGGTATCCCTCGAAATCCATCGCGCGCAACGAACTGAGATAGGGGAACAACGTGCGGTATTGTGCCGTAAATTGCGCCAGAATGAGGGCCGATTGCGCATCCATCGGCTCAGCCCGATGGGCTTCTATCCGCGACACCGCAACCAGGTTGTCGAGTTCAGTTCGCTTCACACCGTGAAAGGTGTATTCGAGGGAGGCCAGACGGAGCAGAATCGCATCCTCTTCCTCGGGCACCGTCACCTTCGACATCCGTTTTTGCAGGCGGTTCAAGCCCCCTTCGCGAGAGGTGCCTTTGGCCACAAGCCAAACTTCCGGACCGCCGGGAAATTCCACGTGACCTTCGTCGTCAACCGGCGTCTCAGAGAGAAACTCTGAGAACGAGTCGTCGCGCGGGGGACGGATTGCGCCGTTGGGAAGTGACTGCGTGAAACGCTGATAGAACTTCTCAACCCGCGCGGGAGTGCGCGTGAAGAAACGCTGGCGCGGCGAATCGATTTCGGATAAGGCGTGATAGTAAGCGAGTAGCCTGCCGCCATCTTTTTTCAAAAGCGCCCGCAGGAAAGCATCGGGTTGGGCCGGACTGGCTCCGGCGGCGCGTTCCCAAGCCGCGTTGGCGGCGGCGCCTCCGGGGACAACCACACGGCCATCCTTAACGGCGAGGCAAACGGCGTAAATGGCGAGGAGATCCGAATAGTCCGTGGCGAGAGTCTTCAGAGGGGCGGCTTTGAGAAGTGCAAGGGCGGTGGCACGATCCACGGAGTTAAGGCCGACGTAAGTCTTGGCGAGACGCGGATCGCGTGCCATTGCTTCGGTGAATCCGCCCGGCAGCGATTCCTTGTCATAAAACACCTTCCGCCACTCCTCCTCGGGTGGAAAGACAGCAGCGCGTGTGTGGCGAATCTCGATCATGAATGGCTTCTTTTGCGCCAGCGCCTCATTCAGGGCAACGCTGTCCAACTCAATGGCCGCAGCGGTTTCCTGCCGGCCGGCTGCTTCGCCCTTTTCCACGGCATCGATACGCAGCCCCTCCTTGGTGGACTTCATGCGAAGGCCGAGGATCGCGAGCACTTTTTCCGTCAGCCGGCGCGCAGTCTTGTCGTTCAGCGAAAGTGTGACGGTGGTGCGATCGCCGTCCTTCTTACCGAGGGCTTCCAGAGCGCGGACGCGTTCAAAGTGCTTGCGCATGGTCTCTGAGAAGACCTCGAGCGCTTTCTTGTCGGCATATTGAAGCGTGCTGGCGATGGAGCCCGCCAGGTCGCGGAAGAAACGATCGGGGTGCGGATTGACGTCGAGTCGCGCCATGGTGGCCACCGATTCCAGCCCGCCCGGCACGATGGTAGTTGCCTGGGCATCGTCCGGCTTGCCGCTCGGAAAGAGGGTTTGGGCCGTCGTCTCGCCCTGCGCCGCCAGACGCTCGCGGAACCAGGCCGCGTCGTCCATCGCGCCGTCGCGAAGGGACACCAGAAGACCGCGGCGGAGAACCGCCACACCAGCTTCCGCGGAGGGCGGAGGGATCGCGGCGAGCTTGCGATACTCCCCAGCCGCCGCCGGGCCAAAGGTATCTTCGGAGCGGGCGAACCGCTCCAGCACGGCACGATCCGCGCTCGCGGCCTGCAGGCCCACGGACAGAGCCATACGCGCCTTACGCCATTCGCCGGAGCGCATCAGTAGATCATTTTCGAGAACACGCAGACGGCCCGACGCAGGGACAGCCGCGATTCCAGCGGTGGCGGCCGCCAGAGCAGCCGGATAGTGGGCGTGGCGCTCTTCGAAACTCGCGAGCCCCCAGTGCGCGGCCTCGTAGGCGTTGTCTGCGGCAATGGCCATACGCCAGGTTTCCACCGCGCGCTTGGGCTGCTTGGCGGCCTCCCACCAGCTTGCCAAAGAGGCGCAGATCGGAGCCGAAGACGGCTTGGCAGCAGTTGCCGCTTCCAGGTGAACGGCAGCCTTGGCGATCTGTTGCCGTTGCAGGTAGCCGTCGATGAGGACCAGGCGCGGGTCAAGCAGAGAACCGTCCAAGGCGAGCGCATGCTCAAGGGCGTCTGAGCGACGCTCCCAGTCGTTTGACTTCGCCGCCAGTTCGGCCCGCAACAGCCACAGCTCCAGATTCTTCGGCTCCATCGACAGACTCTCTTCGCTCAGGGTCAGGCCGTCGGAGTTTCGGTTGGCGGAGGCGGCCAGTCGCGCCAGGAAATCGGCGCCCTCGGCGGAGTGGACGCTCAACTGGCGCGCCTTTTCGAGTGGCGCGGCCGACTTGTCTTTCGATCCGGAAAGGTATAGCGCGCGCCCAAGCGAATCGAATAGCGCGCCGTCGTTGGGACGCAGGTCGGCGAGCAGAGTGAGCAGCCGCGCCTGGTTTCCGAAGTCACCCGAACGCCCGAGGATCCGCGCGCCCAAATCCAAAGCGTCCTCGGCGCGAGGATTGATAGCGAGGGCGGTTTCGATCAAAGGAACGGCATCGGAAGCCTGGGACTTGGAGTCGGCCTGAAGGTCGCGAAGCCCGCGCGTGGCCGCATCCAGTTGCAGATACCGCGCCGGGTCGGGAAGCTGAAACGAAGGCGCCGCCGTCACTGCCGGAAAGGAAAGGGATTCACCGTTGGGACTGCGGACCTCCGCGCGATAGAGCCGGAAACCGTCGGGCGGCGCGGTCTGCGCGGTCACCACTTCTACCATCTCCGGTGCAACCGCGGGGACACCTGCCAACCATTCCGTAAGTGAACCAGCTGAGCTGCCGGCAGTCCCTTTGATGGTGGGACCAAGCACCGCGGCGTCATCGCCTTCCACCTGGACAACACTCAGCCGCAGTCGCTGCCCAGTGAAGCGTGTCAGCATAAGGGCCGCCGTATAGTCGCGCGCCCCTTCCGGCACCTCGGGCAATCGTCCGATCACCAACACTTGGGCCCATCCGTCACCCAACGACGGCGCGGCGGAACCAATCTGCCTGTACAGAGCAAGTGCGCTCTCGGGCGAAACCGGCGCCGGTTCGGGCGACGTTGCGATTTCGGCCAGCGCCGCCCGGAGTTGGGCGCGCGTGGCAAACGGACCGGCGAACTGAATGTTGCCGTTGCCAAGCACCGCTATGCGCAGTTCCTGATCGGAGCCGGGTTTCTTCAACAGGCTGGGGAACGCCGGTTGCAGTGCTTTCCAGTCGTCCGATGTTAGCGTATCCAAAAGTAAAAGGACTGTAAGTCGCGGAGACGGTTTCACACCCTCCGGCGCGATCGCCGGTTGCAGCAGTACTAGATCGGGGCCGGCGGCATAGCTTCTCGCGGATAGGACAGCGAGTAACAGTGCTACCAGACTAAGAAAACAGAATGGCCCCCGCTGAAGCATGCTCCATAGTATAGTCCTCGAACAGGGTCAATTTACAGGCCACCCTCCGCTCGCGTTACGCTGGATGCTTGTCCCAGGCGATTGACACCACCGATAGACCAGCGCTGGCGCGGCGATTGGGTTTGTTCGACGCCACGATGATCGTCATGGGCGGCATCGTGGGCTCGGGCGTGTTCATCAATCCCTACGTGGTGGCGCGTGTGGTCCATACACCGCTGATGATTCTGGGCGCTTGGACCATTGGCGGGATGATTGCCCTGGCGGGCGCGTTCATCTACGCGGAACTGGCCGCGCGCCGGCCGAATCTGGGCGGACAGTACGCCTACATCCGTGAGGCGTGGCATCCGATGACCGCGTTTCTCTATGGATGGGCACTGCTGCTGGTGACCCAAACCGGCGGAATGGCGGCCGTGGCCGTCACCTTCTCGCGCTACTTCATTGAGATCACCGGCACTCATCTCTCCGATGGGATGGTGGCCAGCCTCACGCTGGCCGCGCTGACAGTAGTGAATTGCCTCGGCGTGCGCAGCGGCAGCACCGTGCAGAATATTCTGATGGTGCTGAAGCTGGGCGCGGTGGCAGCGCTGGTGGTGGTGGGATTAACGTATTCGGGAGGGCCGGCGCTGGCGCTTAAGCCTCTGTTCGATCGTCCGGTGTCTCCCGGTCTGTTCACCGCGATGGGTGCGGCCTTAACACCCGTATTGTTCGCCTATGGCGGCTGGCAGACCGCCAGTTTCATGACCGCCGAGTTGAAGAACCCACGGCGAGACCTGGTGCGCGGGCTGCTGCTGGGCGTGGCGGGCGTGATTGTGTTGTACCTGGCCGTGAACTGGGTGTGCCTGCGAGCCTTGGGACCGGCGGGACTGGCGGCCACAACAACGCCCGCGTCAACAGTCATGCGCTTGGCGCTGGGCGAACAGGGCGGGCGTTGGACGGCCATTGCCGTCGCAGTTTCAACACTCGGCTTTCTCAGCCAGGGGATGTTGACGGCGCCGCGCGTCTACTTCGCGATGGCCGCCGACGGACTCTTCTTCCGCCAGGTGGCGTGGGTATCCCCTAGCACACGGGTTCCGGTAGTCTCGATTGCGATGCAGGGTGTGATGGCAACCGTGATCGCGTTGTCAGGCAAATACGAGCAGATCTTGAACTACGTGGTGTCAGTGGATTTCATCTTCTTCGGATTGACGGGGGCTGCTTTGTTTGTGTTCCGCAAACGGGATACGGGCGGCGCCGGATTTCGTGTTCCCGGCCATCCCTTTACTACCGCATTCTTCGTCGTGGCGTGCGCGGGAGTGGTAGCTTCCACCGTCTATAGCTATCCTTCGAATAGCTTGATCGGCATGGCGATTCTAGCCGCGGGCGTACCCGCTTATTACCTTTGGAGGAAACCGGTTTGATTTCACCCTACTCGCCATACATGGAGTTCGCAAAGACGCGCCAAGCGGGCCGGTACACGCTGGCCACCAGCGGCATTCGCAATTGCCCTTTGTCATTGCTACCGGTGACGCTGGAGGAACTGTCTCTCGATCGGCCCGGAGGCTATGGCTATGGACCGTTGCAGGAAGCACTGGCCAGGCACTGCTCGGTGACACCGGATTGCGTGGTCGCCGCCGGTGGAACGTCGATGGCGAACTATCTGGCCATAGGGGCGATGGTGGAACCCGGCGACGAAGTGCTGGTCGAGTCGCCTACGTACGAACTGATCCTCGCGGTGCTGCGATACCTGCGCTTGAATGTGAAGCAGTTCCAACGGCGGCCCGAGGATGGTTACCGCATCGACGTCGAAGAAGTTCGCCGATTGGTTACTCCCAAAACGAAGTTGATCATCCTCACTAATCTGCATAACCCATCCAGCGCGCTGGTGGATGAGGCGACGTTACGCGCGCTGGGAGAGCTAGGGCCGCACGTGCTGGTGGATGAGGTCTATCTGCCGGCGCTGTTTGAAGCAACTCCGCTCAGCGCGTTCCATTTAGGACCGCAGTTCATCGTCACAACCAGTTTGACCAAAGTCTATGGCCTCAGCGGTATCCGTTGCGGCTGGATTCTCGCCGCGCCGGACCTGGCGTGGCGGATGTGGCGGTTGAACGATCTGTTCGGTGTCGTCCCGCCCCACCCCACTGAGCAAATGGGCGTGATTGCGTTGGCGAACTTGGGCCCGCTGGCGCAGCGAGCGAGGAACATTCTGGATGCGAACCGCCCCGTGCTGAACGCCTTCCTGTCCTCACGACGCGACCTGGACTCCACGCCGTCGGAGTTCGGAACAATCTCATTTCCGAGGATCAAAGCGGGCCGCGTCAACGAATTCTGCGACATGCTGCGATCAAAGTATGAGACGACCGTGGTACAGGGCGAATACTTCGACTGCCCCGACCATATCCGTATTGGCATCGGCGGCGATCCGGAGATGACCGCCGAGGGTTTAAAACGCCTCGCGCTGGCGTTAGACGAGTGGGGCCATTAAACGCTCACCACCGGACACGGCGACTGGCGAATGATTGAGTACGCATTCTGCCGCAGCCGTCCAAAGACACCCGCGGCCGTGCCACGCCCGATCACCAGCAGATCGGCCTTTTCGCGCCCCGCGATATCGCATACCACCTTCGGAGGATCGCCGCTATCGATGATGACGTCGCCTTCCAGTGGCACGTCGCACTCGATCTTCGCGATCGCATCGCGGGCCGACGCGGCCAGGTGGCTCTTCCAATCCGGATCGAAATACTCGCCGGCATGGCCTTCCAGTGACGGCGTCGCGTGAACAACCAAAAGCCGGGCGTCGTACTCGGCGGCAAACGTGGAGGCCCACTGCAGCGTCTTGCAGCTTTGCGCACCCAGATCGAGGGCAACAATCACCGTCTTGAAGGCGATGTGATCGAAGCTTGGCGCTTCGTCAAGATGAACACCGGTCCAGATCGGGCAATCGGCATCGTGTAGCACTTTGGCCGTCACCGAACCGAGGACAAAGCGGCGGAACGGACCATATCCGTGGGTAGGCATCATCACGAGGTTGATGTCGTGATCGTGGGCGTAGCTGACGATGTTGCGCGACGGGTCGCCTTCCAACAGCACGCGTTCGGTAGGAATCGCCGAGAGTTCTTCGGCCAGGTAGGTCTTCAACTCCTCCCGCATCTGCTCTGTGCGGGTGGCAAACAGCTCATCGAGAACCGCCCCGCCCACTTCCACGGAACTGAATTCGTAGTGCGGCGGTGGCACGACATGCAGCAGCGTCACCTCCACATTGAAACGCCCGGCCAGGGCGTGGAGGTAACGGGCCGCGCCTTGACAGCGGCCGGAGAAGTCAACGGGTAGAAGAACTTTTCTCAGCGGCAGCATAACTAACTCCTTCGACTTGCAGCGTACAGCACGGGGCGTTCAAAGGGAAGCCCCGTTTCAGACCGGAAATACTTAGTTGTAACCGAGGTCGGCAAGGATCTTCGGATCGGCCTCATCCATGGCGAGCAACTGGTGACAAGTATTGCAATCCTGCGTGAGCGTCTTCCCTCCGGCTTTGGCGGTGCGTTCATCGTGGCAGCGGAAACACCCCGGAAAATCGTTGTGACCGAGGTTATTGGGATAGATGCCCCAGTTCACCTTCATTGCCGGAAAGACATTGCGTTGATAGAGAGCGCCGACCGCGCGGGAAGCCCGGGCGACATCGGCCTGGCGCGTCTGCCAGATTGCCGGTTGGCTGGTCTTGTAGTAGGTTTCCATGCCGGCGACAATGTCAATCGCAGCCTGTTCCTGGCTCGGATAATCCTTCTTCAGCAGCGCAAGGGCCGTCTTCTTCACGAAGGGCAACGTCGGCGAGACTTCGCCCGTGGCCATGATTTTGTCCAAGCCCCGATCGGGCAGTTCATACGCATGGGACGGGCGGTTATGGCAGTCCATGCAGTCCATGGTGCGGATTTCGTTATTGCCCGGCAGGTCGCCTTTGGCATCGGCTGCCTGGAAGACCAGTTGCTTCCCGTCCGCGCCGTTGTACTCCACCCACGGGATGGTCTGACGTTGCGGGTCGCTGGCAGCGTAGCGAATGTTGACTCCCACTCCCAAGTGCGCGCTGTGGATTCCGCGATGCGAGCCTGCTCCGCCAATGCGCACCAGAAGGACGCTCTTGGTGAGGGTGTTAGTTTCGTCGTCGGCATACTTGGGGACGACACGAACGCGATCGGCGCCGAACTTCTGGGGCCAGTGGCAAACCTCGCATGTCTCCCTCGCCGGGCGAAGGTTCTTCACAGGAGTGGGTATTGGTTTGGGATATAAGTCGAGAGTAACTGCAATCACCTGCCAGGCTCCGGAGAGCTTACTCTTCACGAACCAGGACGCGCCGGGGCCGATATGGCACTTCACGCACTCCACCCGCGAGTGGGGGGAGTTTTGATAGGCGGTGTATTCCGGCTGCATCACGGTATGGCACGTCTGTCCACAAAACGCCGTGCTCTCCATGTAACCCACGGCGCTATAACTGAGATGAGCGCCGATCAGAACGTTGACGAACGTGGTGAGGGCGATGAAGGTAACCAGCCGCCGTAGTTTCACGTTGGTCCAATCGAGGGGAGGAAACGACACCGGCCTGCCGCGCCGTGTGCTCACCCAGATGCCTAGAGGGATCAGCAGCAGGCCGGCGATGAAGACCGCCGGCAGGGCGAAGAATCCCAGAATTCCGATGTAGGGGTTGTCCACCTCGCCGCTCACCATGGTGGGCAGCATGAGAATCCAGAGTATGGCTGAGGAAGTCACAATGACGACCCCAATCAAGCTGATCACATTATTGGACAGATACACCAACGGCGAAAGCCAGTCGCGGAAGCGGGCGCTCGGGTTTTTTTGTTCCATGTCGTTGTTAGTCGGTTGCGTCGTCGCTGGCGGCAGCCTTAGGGGCGTCGTGAGAATCGCGGCGCCGGACGCTGCGCCCTGTCAGCCAGGCAATGTCCATCGGGTAGACGTCGGGATCGAAAATCACGGTGTAAAAGTGCCACACAAGAATCGCCAGAGAGGCTAGCAGGGCTTCATAAAAATGAACCGAGGTCGCGAAGTCGAGCCATGCTTTTGGCATCCACTGTAAAGTGATTCGATTGAACCAGAGCAAGCCGCCGGTAACGGCCATGACCAGCGTACCCCAAACAACGGCCCAATATTCGACCTTTTCGACATAACTGTGGGGCGAGACCTTTGGCTTCGTTTTGCGCAAGCCGAGATTGTAGGCCAGTACGCCAAACCCTTCGTACAGGTCCCTCTTGGCCGGGAACAGATCCAGCCAGTGGTGCCGCAATCTGCGGCTAACGAACAGCGACACGACATGGATGACGGAGACCGCAACCATCACTACAGCCGCAAAACGGTGAATCACGCCACGGACGGGCCAATTGGCCTCCGCCAGCAGTAGCGGGCGGGACCACCACTCTTCCGGATACTTAAGAGCGAACCCGGTCCAGGCAAGGGTGATGAAAGAGACAGCGAGCAACGCGTGCTGGATCCTTTCCCAAGGCAGCATGCGCAGTTCGCGTTCGGTCACAATGAGGGGCACCAGCGCGGCCGAATCGGCCCGCAGGCGATAGCGGAACAGCTTGCGCACCCAGTCCCCGCCGTGGTGCAGCAACATCAGGCCGATGGTGCCGGGAATCACGCTGAGGTAAAAGAGCCGCGCCCAGCGGACGGGAGCCGGTTCCTCGCCGCCTTCCCCGATGTGAATGGTTCCGATGGCAAAGCGGGTTCCGGCTCCTGGATGGCACTTGCCACAGGTAGCCGCCAGGTTGCGCGTGTTGATCATCGACTTCGGATCGGCCGAAGGAAGGATATTGTGGACGCCGTGGCAACTGGCACAGTTGGCGACGGTTTGGGAGCCGGATTTGCCCGCCAGCCCGTGGAAGGAAGCGTCAAAGCTGGTGAGACGGTCCTGCGGCAGTCCGAATTTGCGCATGAGGCGCACGTCACCGTGGCAGTGGCCGCACGTTTCCCGGATGTTGCTCGCGTTGACGCTGGACTTCAGATCCTTCGGACGCAGGATGTTATGCTCGCCGTGGCAGTCTGTGCAAACGGGCGCCTCGGAGTTACCTTGCGCGACCGCCTTGCCATGGACACTGACTTTGAATTGCTCGGCCACCTCGGAGTGGCACATCCCGCAGGTGTCCGGAACATTCTTCTTGAACGCCGCTGTGGTGGCGCGAGTAACCTCGTGCGCAGCACCGTGACACATCGCGCAATCTGGCGCCCCTGCGTTACCCTTGCTGATCTCCTGCCCGTGGACGCTCGCCGCGTGCTGGCCGGCAATGGCGGAGTGGCAAGAGCCGCACACCGGCTTCGGAATATTGGCCTGGTGTGGGTAGACATCGTGCTTTTCATGGCATGTAGCGCAGCCCACTGTGGCATGCGCGGAGGCCTTCACTTTGTCACCCTGGTCGTGACATCCGAGACAGTCCGCCGGCGGATCTGCCGCCATCGCCAGCCGCGAGACAGCCAGCAGGCAAACCGCGCCAAGCACGGCTGAGAGCAGGCGGACACAGGGGCGGCGGATCTGTTTCGGAGTCATAGTCTGTTGGCCAAGAATTGTTATCTGACGAAGGGCTTTAGGCGTCTACCGCGGTAGGTAGCCCGAGCCCTGCATCCAGAGGTCGTAGATGAAGATAGCAAGCAAAGCCAGGCCGGAAACGGCCACCAGCAAGGTTAGCGACTTGCCCCATTTCTCAATGGCCGTCAGTTTGTTCGCTACGGCGCGTTGTTGGGAGATGGCGGCGGTATTATTGTCGGCCACGTGCAGAGCTTCGTCTTCGTGACCAGCGACCATCGAACGGAAGATGGCGAGGCAGATGACGATCACCGCTAAGACGGCCCACACGATCGCGTACGGAAGCAGATTCATGACACTCTCCTCTTAGCTCACTACTTTGGGTTTGTCGGGATTGCGAAAATCCCTGCCGGCGAGTGGCACAGCCGGCGGTTTGGATATCCTCAGACGGGCCGCCATGATGGCAAGCACCGCGGTGCTCAGCGGATCCTTGTCCCAGACGACAGAAGTAACGCCCGCCTCCCAGGCCTGGGCCAGGGAGCGCGGTTCATTCCGGGCGATCAATACCACTCGTTCCGGCTTCACCACATGGGTGGCGAGCAGGTCCAGGTGCTCCGAATCAAGCACCAGGACTCCAGCGAGGTCAGCGTCAGGGGAATCGACACACTGCACCCGGCTGCCACCGTTGCGCAGCAGAAGATCCTGCAAAGCGCGTGCGTATGGCAGGTCAGCCAAGGCCAGTTGAATCGTATCCATAACTGCCGTTCCCTCTTGCTCTAACTGCGGCTACTTGGATTCCTTGTAGCCCTCGAGTGTCTTGTTCTTGGCGTAGTATTTGCCAGTTTCGTTCAAATCCTTCGACTTGGCGGTGACATGGCAGGTTGTGCAAGGTTTCTTTTCCTTCTTGGTGTACTCCGGCTTGGCAAACGACAAGGAACTCGAAAGCAGGATACCCGTGGCCACGACGAGCGCTGGGATGATGAATCGGATGGTTTTCATGGAGCCTCCACCATGAGGGAAGCAATCCGACTGCCAGAACCTATAACGTTGAAATCGTTCAGGTTGCAACGAAAACACGGAATCCCAAGGCCGCCGCAACAAACCCGGTGGGGCAAAACCCAACGTCAGTGCAGATTCAGGTGTGCGACTTGCCCCACTGCCCGGTCCGCTGGCGCCCTGGACAACACGAGCCTCTCATGGCGTTACGATACGGCGAAACGACCGAGCACTCGGCAAATCCAAGAGTGTTTCCAGTTTGGAAGCCGTCGAACGCGGCATTGAGGACGGGAATCCCGGCCCGGGTGTGCCCCATCGGCGCCATCCGCCGCATGACCGTCCGCCGCGCAGTGCTGGCAAATACCCGGCGTCTGGCGCACCTGTGGCAAGAAAAAGGCTCGAAGCAGTTCTAAATTGTGCATTATGCCCCCTATGCCAGCGATGTTGATATACTGCGGCTTAAGATAGAGATAGATTGCTTCGATGTCAAAACTGATTGCGGGCTGGCAAAGCGGTCGGGTGTTGGAGGCCGTTTTCGACCAGCTCTCCGATGCCCTCGTTCTTTACGATAACGACCTGGTGATTACCGGGGTGAATCAGGCAGCCGTCCACCTGTTCGAAATGAGTGCCGACGAGATGGTGGGCCAACACTGCCGCGACGTCTTTCGTTGTGGAGTATGTGACTCCGGTTGCGGGATGCTGGTCGGCTTGAACCAGCCCGTAGGCAACCCGGTCTCCACCATTCGTATGCACGCCGCCAATGGCCGCGAACGGCTGGCGGTGATTCGCACCAACCAGATTTACGACGAAGACGGGCAGCGCGAAGGCGTGGTGGCAACCATTAAGGATGTCACCGACGAAGTGGAGCCGCAGAAGCGCGAAGTCATTGCCGAATCCGGCGCGATGCGCGACTTGATGCATTTCGTTCGTCGCGTGGCCTCCAGCGAAGCCACAACCATCCTGCTGGAAGGCGAAAACGGCACCGGCAAGGACCTGGTAGCGAAGACGCTGCACTACCAGAGCATGCGGCAGGCCGAGCCTTTTATTGCCATCAACTGCGCGGCCATTCCCGAAACGCTTCTGGAAAGCGAGTTGTTCGGCTACGAAAAGGGTGCGTTCACGGATGCCCGCTCGCAGAAGCGGGGCATCTTCGAACTCGCTGACAAAGGCACGCTCTTTCTCGACGAGATCGGCGAAATTCCGCTCATGCTCCAGGCGAAGCTATTACGCGTCCTGGAGGAGCAAAGCTTCCGCCGCTTGGGCGGTTTGAAGGACATCCAGCTCGATTTGCGCGTGGTCGCCGCCACCAACAAAAATTTGCGGGAAGCGGTGAAGGAAGGGGCGTTCCGGCAGGATCTGTACTTCCGGCTCAACGTCATCCATATCACCATTCCGCCGCTGCGCGAACGGCCCGCCGATATCGCTCCGATGGCGAAGTTCTTCGTCGACCACTACAACCGCAAGTTCAAACGTCACATTGAAGGAATCACGGCGGAAGCGTCACACCTCCTGCTGGCGCATGACTGGCCGGGCAATGTCCGGGAACTGCGCAACGCCATAGAGCGGGCGATGATTCTTGAAGAGTCGGCGTTGATTACCGCGCCCAGCCTGCCACTCTCCATCAGCCCCAGCGCGCCGTCGTTCTCGGGTTCGTTCATTGCTGCCGCGGCTGAGCCGGTAGCCGTCCTCGAGGACGGGTTATCGCTCGAAGACAATGAGCGCCACCTGGTGGTCCGCGCTTTAGAGAAGACGGCCGGAAATCAAACTCAAGCGGCGCGCCTGTTGCGCATCACTCGGGACACCCTGCGCTACAAGATGAAGAAGTTCAATTTACGGTAGTGCCAACCAGCGTCAGATCGCCCTTGGCAAAGGCGCCATCGCCGGCGTATTGACGGTAACGCCGCAGGTTTTCCTCCGCTTCCGCTGTCTTGCCCTGATCCCTCAAAACCATCGCTTTCACAAAGAACCATCGCGGCAGGATCATCGCCGAAAACGGCGGCTCCCCGGTGGAGGCGGGCACGGGGTAGCGCTCCACTAAAGGCGCGGCTTCTTTCACTTGTCCGGCGCGCACCAAAGCCCAGGCGCGCAATAGCGCCGTTCGTGACGCCGCCTCCGGCGCGGCCTGCTTCTGCAAGCGGGCCAGCAGCGGCTCCGCATCGGCGAACCGTTGATGGAACAGCAGTCCCCACGCGGTAACCTGATCGCGGAACGCCGGGGGCACCGCAGCCGGCATGGCTCCGGAGGCCGCCTGCGCCATCAGCACCAGAACCGCAATCTGCGGATTGGCCGCCGCACCGGCGGAATCATTAGCCAGCCGCCGCGCCGCCACCGCATCCCCTGCGTCCATCTTCCACGCCGAAAGCTCGGCACGAACCAAAGCGAGCGTGTCGCCTTTGAAAGTGGGTACGGCCGCTTCAAGGGCAGCGATGGCCTCCCGACCGCGGCCAGTCATATAGTTCCACTGCGCCTGCCGATAGACCACCAGCGGGTCAGCCAGTTTTTTTCGGGCATCCAGGAATCGCTGTTCGAGTTGATCGGCGCCGGCCAGATCGTTGGCCATCCAGCGCGCCTCCGCAGCCTTCCCCAGGGGACCCGCGCCGAGAAACGACGGATCGGCGGCTGTCACTTCCAGATAGTATTTCTCCGCCTCCGCAAAGCGGCCGAAGAGAAAGTGAATGTCGCCCAGCGAATCGAGACCGTTCGGATCCTGCGGCGCCAGTTCGCGATAGCGGGCGATGCTTTTCACCGCCGCGTCGAAATCGCCTTGATACGCCTGTGCATAAGCGAGCAGATTCCACGTCGTAGTGCGCGTCGGTTCCGCCGCGGCCGCCTGCTGGTAGACCTTCACCGCATCCGCATAGCGCCCGTCGCGGAAAGCCGTTTCTGCGACGCCGACAAGGAGGTTGACGTCCATGGGAGACGCATCGGCGAGAGACGAGAGTGCCTTGGCGCGGGCAGCATCGTCACCGCTCAAGGTCGCCGTCAGGGCCTGCAGCCGGATGCGGTCAGAATCGGCCAACTTGTGGGAGAGTCCACGCGCGGCCACTTCTGCGGCGCGCCCGGAAGCTCCGGCGCCCGCCAGTCGCTGGGCCAGCGCCACCCACGCCGGACCGTAGTTCGGGTCCGCCACCAGCGCCTTCTCCAGCATAGGAGCGGCCACCTCCGGATCAGTCGAGCGCTGCGATTCGGCAAATGCCCGGAGTGCTTCCAGGCTCGCCGAAGCGTAGGGTGGCGCCGCCGGATCAAGCACCTTGGCGACACCGTCGAGCAATGGGAACACTGCGCCCGAGGCGTCTCGGCTCTGGGCGACCTGCACCCGGTCCAGGTCCTCGAAATCGATGTGCAGGGAGAGAGCCGGAACGGCACCGCTGAAGTACCCGTGCACCACCCGATAAGCACCCGCGGCATACGCGTCTGACAGGTTCCGCACGCGCACTAGCCGTACCGCGCGAGAGCCCGCGAGCTGGTTCTCAAGCACTAGTGGAGCGCCGGCGGAAAGCCAGTCCAGCCCGCTGTCGGAGGTGAGGTTTTGGAACGGTAGAACGGCGGTGACTCGGACGCCCGGCGGTGCCGGAGCACGCCCGCAGCCCGTCAGGCAAAGGATGAGCCAACCAATGGCGACCGGTCGAGAAGTCCCGCTACAGGACACGCGTTTCGAGAACCAACAATTCCTTAAACTCCGGCAAGTCCTTGAGACTGGCGAAATCTTCATCCTGACCGAACTTCTCCCTTTCCTTGAAGCCTTCCTCGATGGCCTTTCTCATGTATAGCAAAGCACGCTCCGTGGAGCCGGCTTTGGCATACGTTTTGGCCAGGTAGAAGTGGAACTTGGCGCGTTCCTGCACCGTGCGTTCCTGCAGCAGCACACCCTGGGTACTCCGATGTTCGAACACGTCGGGATCAAGCTTCAGCGCGAGTTCGTACTCCGCCGCGGCTTCTTTGTAACCCTTGCGGGCAAAGTAAGCGGTGCCCAGGTTGCTATGGATGGAAGCGGAATCGGGCGTCAGCCGAAGGGCACGCTTGTAGAAGCTGACCGCCCGCCGGTAGCTCTTCTGCGAATAGTACACCGTACCCAGATTGTTGATCGCTTCCGGGTACTTGGCATCCAGCCGGATCGACTTTTCATACCAGACTTTCGCCATTTTGATGTCGAGCATCTGATGATAGGCGATCCCTACTTTGTTATGCAGCACGGGAGATTTGCCGAGATCCGATTTGTAAGCGTCGATCGCCTCGCGGTACATCTTGCGAGCCATGAAGATATCGCCGCGCATCTCCGGATTGACCGCGCCGGTTCTCTCCGTAATCGGTGCCGTCGGCCGGAGTGTGTCCTTGTCGGTGCGAAAGGCCGCAGTTCGGGTCTGATCCTGCTCAGCCGGGAGCGACGAAACCCCTGCCGTGAAGCAAGCGAAAAAGCCAACAAGCGCTTTGGAAACCATGGGAGGCCTCCCTCTTCCATCATCAATATAACTCAGACGAGCGAAATCCGAGCTTGTTCCTTTTTGCTTTCTCTTCTCTCAGGTTCGTAGAATGGCGGACGTGACCCCACTGCGATTCGCCGAGGCCCGTGAGTGCGTCCTGGAAAGAGTCCGGGCCGCGGCGCCAACCCCGGTAATGGAATGGACTCCATTGGCCGACGCCGAGGGCCGTATTCTCGCCCAGCCGGTGCTGGCAGACCGCGACTATCCTCCCGTGGCGCGCAGCGTCCGCGACGGCTTTGCCATTCGTGCACAAGGGTTTAGCGGTTCGGCGCAAGTGATCGGCGAAGTTCGGGCAGGCGACCGCTTTCAAGGCCACGTCGCGCCGGGCGAGGCCGTGGAGATCATGACCGGCGCCCCGGTTCCAGACGGCGCCGACGCCATTGTGATGGTGGAATACGTCACCCGGGACGGGCCGATGATGCATACCGACCGCCGACCGCCGCCGAACGAATTTGTAAATTCTCAGGGCGCCGAAGCCGCGGCAGGCGAGGTTCTGCTGCCTGCGGGTCGTCGCATCGGTTTCTCAGAGATCGCCCTGCTCGCCACCGTGGGCCTGGCGAACGTCCCGGTCTATCGGCGGCCGGAAGTCGCGATTCTGGCCACCGGCGACGAGATCGTCCCCGTGGAAGCGCAGCCGGAACCACACCAAATTCGCAATTCGAACGGCTGGTCTCTCGCCGCCCAAGTGCGCCGTGCGGGCGGAATTCCCCGCCTTCTGCCCGTCGCCCGCGACGAGCACGATCACACGCGAAAACTGGTGGAAGAAGGGCTCACCGCGGACCTGCTCCTGCTCTCGGGCGGTGTCTCCGCAGGTAAGTACGATATCGTGGAAGGCGTGCTGGCCGACGCGGGCGCGGAGTTCTTCTTCGACCGCGTCCTCATCCAACCCGGCCAACCCGTCGTGTTCGGATCGGCCCGCGGCCGTTTCTTCTTCGGCCTGCCAGGCAATCCGGTATCGACCATGGTTACCTTTGAAATTTTCGCCCGTACGGCGCTGCAATTGCTGAGTGGCGAGAAGGATCCACTGCTGCCGGTTACGGCCGGCCGCCTCACCCGCGACTTCCGTCACAAGCCGGGACTGACGCGCTTTCTGCCGGCCACATTGGAAGGCGCAGCAGCCACCGTGACCCCGGTGAAATGGCAGGGCTCCAGCGACGTCACCGCCATGGCCCGCGGCAACTGTTGGATAGTAGTGGACGCCGAAAAGGCCGAATACAAGGCAGGCGAGGAGATCGGAGTGTTGTTGAAATGAGCAGTCTGTCGCATTACGACGAAGCGGGCGACGCACGGATGGTGGATGTATCCGCCAAAGCGGAGACCAAGCGAACCGCCCTCGCCGAGGCCTTTGTCCGCCTGAACCCGGAAGTGCTGGCCGCGCTCCCGCGAAATCCCAAAGGCAATCCACTCGAAGTGGCGCGCATCGCGGGTGTGATGGCGGCGAAGAAAACGTCGGAGTTGATTCCGCTCTGTCACCCGCTGGCGCTGAGCCATGCCGATGTCACCGCCGCGGTGGTGGAGGGCGGCATCCGGATCCTGGCCTCCGCGGCAACCACCGGCCCCACCGGCGTGGAGATGGAGGCAATGACCGCGGCGGCAGTAGCGGCGCTCACCGTCTACGACATGACCAAGGCGCTGGACAAGGGGATCGTCATTGAGTTCGTACGGCTGATTGAAAAGACCGGCGGCAAAAGCGGTCACTACCGGAGGACAGCCGAATGATGCGCGCGGTGGTACTGACCATCAGCGATTCCGGCTGGCGCGGCGAGCGTGTGGATCGCTCCGGCCCGGCAGTGAAGGAGCGTCTGGAGAGCCTCGGATGGCAGGTGGCTCCGATAGAAGTGATACCGGACGAAGCGGCGTCGATTTCCAGCCGCCTCTCGGAACTGGCCGACGAAGGCGCTGTCGACGCCATCTTCACCACAGGGGGAACGGGAGTGGCAGCGCGTGACGTCACCCCGGAGGCGACGCTAGCCGTTTTGGAGAAGGAGATCCCCGGTCTGGGCGAGCAGATGCGCGCCGAAGGGCGGAAGAAGACGAAACTGGCGGCGCTCTCACGAGCCACGGCCGGAACCCGCGCACGGACGTTGATTGTGAATCTCCCCGGCTCGCCCAAAGGCGCGGTGGAATCCCTCGATGCTATCGTGGAACTAGCGCCGCATATCGTTGATCTGCTGCGCGGTAAAACAGAGCATCCTCCGGATGCGAAACTCGATGTAGTCCGGTGACGTCCAGGATAATGCTTATGTGCGTGACACCCCGTCTTGCTGCCCTCTTCACCTGCGTCGCGCTCTTTGCGCAGCAGCCCCAAACCAAGGTCACCAAACCGCCTGTCGAACCGGTTGACGATACGGTTACCTTTCGCGGACGAGTGAATATCGTCATCGCGCCCACCACCGTCACAGACACGCAAGGGCAAAACGTTCCCGGTCTGTCTACAGCGGACTTCAAGCTCTACGACAACGATAAGCTGCAAAAGATTGAACAGGACATCACGTTCCAGCCGCTCAGCATCGTGGTAGTGGTGCAAGCGAACGGGAAAGTGGATGGCATCCTGCCGAAAATTCGCAAGATCGGCAACCTCTTTGAGCCCCTCGTGATCGGCGATGCCGGTGAACTGGCGGTGATCTCCTTCGACCACCAGATCAAGGTGAATCAGGATTTCACCAACGATCCGGTAAAGATCCGCACGGCGTTTGAGAACATCAAGGCGGGCAGCAACACCAGCGCCCTCATCGATGCCGTCACCGTGGGCAGCCGCATGCTGAATCGCCGCCCCAAGAACCGCCGCAAGGTATTGCTGTTGATTGCCGAGACGCGCGACGGCGGCAGCGAAGGCAAGCTTCGCGAGGCAGTGACGAACCTCGATATTTACAATATCAGCCTCTATTCGGTGAACATCAACCACATGGTGAGCAGCCTCACCCAGAAGCCCGCCTACTCCCGGCCCGACCCGATTCCCGCCACCGCCCGGCACATGCCCAACGGAGCCGCCGTCACCCCGGAGACCGTAGCGTCGATGCATGCGGTAGAAGGTCAGCAGATGAACTTCGCCCCGCTCATCAAGGAACTCTACATCGGCGTGAAGGCCATCTTCATCGACAACCCGGTAGAAGTGTTCACGAAGTACACCGGAGGCAAGGAGTACAACTTCGTCACCCAGCGCGATCTGGAACGCGCCATTTCAGATATTGGTGACCGCCTCCACGCCGAATATCTCCTCAGCTACAACCCGAATAACAAGATGGAAGGCGGCTACCACACCATCCGCGTAGAAGTAGGCCGCTACGGGATGAGAGTAGCGACAAGGCCTGGTTACTGGATGGCCGCCGTCCCGGAATAAGGCCCGTTTCGCCAAACCTACACAAGGGCCATCCGTGGTCTAATGACTGGTGGCCTTCCTTTCACGCTCCGTCCGTGAATATCTTGCGGAGTCGTTCGTCCCAATAGCGCTCTTACTGACGCTAAGCGCCGCGGCCCTTGTTTACGAAAGTAGATTCGTCGGGCTGACAATTGACGAGCCCTCACACTTGACCGCTGCCTATATGTATTGGCTTGGGGAAGACGTGTTGATGCCACGCGACACGCCTCCACTCACTCGGATTCTCAGCGGGTGGGTTCCCCTTGTCCTACATGCGCCCGATCCGCGCTCCACTAAGTGGTCATCAACGAATGATTCCTATCTGATCGGCTCTGAGGTCTTCAGTTCAAAGAATCCGCGCCAGATACAACTCCGCTTTTTCGGCCGGCTTACGTTCATCATCTTTCCCCTGCTGTTGATATTTCTCGTGTGGCAGTGGGGCCGGCAACTATTTGGTGAGCCAATCGCCATGATTTTGGCGAGTTCAGTGGCCCTGGAGCCAAGCCTTCTGGGACACGGCGCCCTCATCAAGTCGGATGTGCCGGCCGCTTTCTGTGTTTTGTTGTTCGCCTATGCGGCATGGAGCTACCTTCAACGTCCCAATGCCTGGCGGCTGTTCCTGCTCACCCTCGCACTGGTCGTCGCCATCCTCACCAAGTTCTCGCTCGTGGTGCTTGTTCCTGTTGGAATCATCCTCGCTCTCGCCAGAGGCCCCCGGTTGCTGGCGCTTCTAATGATGCCGTTTCTTCTGTACGTTGGAATCGTGGCGGCTTCCCAGTTCCAGGTGCAGCCACTTCCAGAGGCGGAGGCGTGGAGCGCGCTGGAAGCCGGTGTTCCAGCATTTGCGGTATCGGCAGCGAAACTAATTCCCTGGCCTCTTCAATTCGTACGCGGCGTTCTCTTCATTGCCGCATGTCTACGAGGAACCGGCTTCACGGGCTACCTTGACGGCATGAAGATTGAAGGCTGGGTTCCGGCATATTTCTCTGTGGCGTGGTTGATCAAGTTCCCAATACCCCTACAAATCCTCGTCTTCACAGGAGTTGCGGCGTCATGTGTGCGGTTAGTGCGGCGAGAACTCGGTTCGGCGGAAGTATTGTTGTGGGGTTTGACAGCATTGTTCTTCGGAACCGCTATATTCTCGAACTACCACCTTGGCATCCGGCATATTCTACCGGTGTTCCCACTCTCCATTCTTGCCAGCGGTTATGCCCTCAAATTGTGGGGCAATACTCGCACTGCGCAGGCTGTCATTGCCCTTCTATTGGTCGGCTTGGCAGTATCCTCGTTACGCGTATTTCCCAACGGGATCTCCTACTTTAACGAATGGATCGGTGGCCCGCGTGGGGGATGGCGATATCTGGCGGATAGCAATCTGGACTGGGGTCAGAACCTACCTCAGCTGGGGGAGTACATCGCCAGGAATCAGGTAAAGCGAATCAGGACGTTCGTTTTCAGCTCGGATGATCCGTATCTCTACATCAAGCCCGACACCATGGAGCCGCAAGCGTGGCCCGACAGTGTTCCTGCGGGTTATCGCTTCTCGCCCCAACCGGGATTGTACGCGATCAGTACCAACCTGTTGGCGGGCTTTTTGTACCCGCACGGACATGAAGACCATCTCGCCGGCTTTCGTAGTCGCACTCCAGTCGGCCGGGCCGGATACTCCATTCTCATCTATGAGGTCAAATGATCCACGAGCGGCATACGGTCCGTTAGCCCTTCGCCGTGGCAGGTTCCAGTTTGGCGCGCATCGAACCCTTAGACCGAGGCATGCGATGGTCCGGCCCGAACCCGTGGATCTGATCGCGCGCGAACTCCGCTTGCGGCAATTCGCAGGTGATCACCACGGTACGCCCAGTCGTGTCCACCTCCACCGCGTGATTGTAAGCGTCCTGCCCCGAGCAAAAAAAAAGCTTTTGCAGCATCTCGATGACGTAATCGTAGGTATGATCGTCATCGTCGAGCAGTACAACATGAAACAGCGGCGTGAGGCTTTCGCGTCCGGCGTTTTCTACTTCTTGACTGGGAAGGGTCGGAGCCATGCAGAGGGTTACCTATCGATGGTACAGCATTGCCCTTGGCCGGCGGCGTTTAACCGCGCTTGCCGCCGAGCCGGTCAAACGGCACAGAGAAAGTGATTCTTAATGAGAACTTCGGTAGTCTCGCGCTTTGAGGCCGCAGCGGATGCCATCGCTGGCGGCGATGCGACGACGCTCGCCAGACTCCTCAGCGAGGAGCCGGGCTTGGTGCACGATCGGTCCACGCGCGAGCATCGTTCCACCCTGCTTCACTACGTCTCGGCGAACGGAATCGAAGACTTTCGGCAGAAGACACCCGCGAACATCCTTGAGATTACAAAACTCCTCCTCGACGCCGGCGCGGATGTCAATGCCGAGTCGGACGCCTATGGCGGGCGGTCGACCACGCTTGGCCTGACCGCAACAAGCTGTCACCCCGCCGAGGCAGGTGTCCAACTGGCGCTGATCGATCTGCTGATCACCCGTGGCGCGACGATCGACGACGGCGCTGTCCTCGCCTGTCTGCACAACGGCCGCGGTGAGGCGGCGGAAGACCTGGCGAATCGCGGATCTCCCCTCAATCTGGAGGCCGCCGCCGGAGTCGGATGGCTGGACTTAGTCCGCACCCTCAAAGCGTCAGCCACTGAGAAGGAAGTCCGCGATGGATTCGCCTGGGCCTGCCAGTTCGGCCACACCTCAGTCGTCGCATTCCTATTGGAGTCCGGGCTAAGCGTCAATACGAAGCTCCCGCATGACAGGCAGACCGGCCTGCACTGGGCTGCCTATGGGGGACATGCGGACACGGTGAAGCTGCTCCTGGATCATGCCGCGCCAGTAGCCGTCAGAGACGAGAGCTATGACGGAACGCCTCTCGGCTGGGCGCTCTACTGCTGGGGCGCGGGACGGAAGCCAGCCGGCAAGGGGGACTATTACGAGGCGGTTGCCCTCCTGATTCGCGCCGGAGCGAAGCTGGACCCTGGTTGGTTCGAACACGATTTGGACCGCCGGCGTGTGCGGGACAAGGTACAAGCCGACCCCAAAATGGTTGCGGCCTTAAAAGGCGAGTCGTCCGCGCCCCGGTGGTAGAATAAAGGAAGGCGCAATAAGGGGGCGCACCGGTTTCGACGGGATGGATTTGTTTTGGTGAGGCGTGTCGGGTTCCGAGCTCCCGTAAAACGATCGGAAAAACATAACTGCCAATCAGCAGTTTGCATACGCTGCCTAATTAATTAGGTGGCCGTTCCAGCCAGCGAGCCTGCGCGTTGGTCAGTGAACGTCATTTTGCAGGATGGGCCCAAGGCTTCTGCTCGGAGCTGTACGGCTGACATCAATCGGGCTAAGCGTACGTTTCTTGCCGGCTCATCGGCGTGCGTCGAAAACTAACGAACCGGAAACACACGTAGTTCTCATCAGGGCAGGCTATTTCGGACGCGGGTTCAATTCCCGCCGCCTCCACCACTCTATCTGTTTTATTTTCAGTCACTTACAGTAAAACGTGGCGCCAAGTGAATTTTAAGTGAATTGTGGAGTGCTAGACTTGGG
Organism: Bryobacteraceae bacterium; assembly: GCA_039934475.1. Taxonomy (GTDB): domain Bacteria; phylum Acidobacteriota; class Terriglobia; order Bryobacterales; family Bryobacteraceae; genus JBDTMC01. Next base: position 22,294 of record JBDTMC010000056.1, read on the forward strand.
CCATGTTGAACATCTTTCGGCGCCATCGTGCCGGATGCTCAAAGGCTAACACCCGTTCTCAGGACTGTCCGAGCAAGCCCAGTGTGCCATCCACTTCGAAGGAGTGGACGGCGCTGGCATTCGTCGGAAACGCCAAGGGCTTGTCGATCCTGCGACCGGGAGCGGTGTTCGCGACTGGAACCGCGCAGTCGAGCTCATCCGTGAACTTGAACTTCCCACACGGGTCGAACCGGTCGCCAAGCCCCAAGCGAGTTTAGAGTCCGCCATCGCCTCGTTCCTGGCGTTTAAATCGCGACGGAGTCTCGATGTTCTGCGGAAATCCAAACTTGTACTCGGAAGGCTCCAATCGTTCCTGGAACCCAGGAAGAAGTTTGCTGTCGCCGAAGCTACATTTACGGACTTGGTTGAGTTCCGCGCCCAGTGGACCGATGCTCCTACGACGCAGCGCCGTAATCAGGAGGTCTTGAAGGGCTTTTTCGCGTTCTGTGTAAAGTCGGATTTCATCGTAAAGAATCCGGCGCTCGGGCTCGATCCAATCACGGAGGGCCGGCCCAAAACGGAACCGTTCACCCGCGAGGAGATGGAGCGGATCTTCTCGGCGACTACCGTTCTGCAAGATGAATACGGGCGGCAAGGCAAGCCGCTCGCCGCGCAGACGCGAGCCTTTGTCATGGTCATGCGCTACACCGGGGATGTCCATTGGGGACACCGCGAAGCTAAGGAAGGCGGACATCGATGGGTGCCGTATTCGAACCTACCGCAAGAAGACTGGAGAGGATGTATTTGCAAAGGTTCCACCTTTCGTGATCGAGCTATTAGACACCGTGCCCCACGACAGCGAGGAGTTCTATTTTTGGACAGGACAGGGAGAACTCCACACCCGAACAAGCAAATGGGGGAACCGACTGCAGCGGCTTTTTGCCGCCGCCAACGTGCGGACTGTGGAAACGGAGAAGCGGAAGAGGTCTGGCGGAAAGCTGAAGACCGAAGCGGAAGTTGTGAAAGTGTCGAAGGCGACGCCGCACATGTTCCGGCATACGTTGGTGCGCGATCTACTGGAACGTGGGACGCCAATGGAAGAGATTGCAGAGTTGCTCGGCAACTCCATGAAGGTGGTTGAGAAATATTACAGCAAATGGGACACCCGCAGGCAGGCCAGGTTGGAAAAGCGCCTTGAGGATTTCTGGCAGAACGATCCGCTGACCAATACCTTGACGCATGTCGAGATCCTATAGGCTCCGCCAGCCGATGGTAAACTACGTACGCAGTGTACTCATATGTGGAGACGGTCAAAGTCGGCTGGTATGACTAGCTTTCGACAATGAAAATCTATTCCGAGATCGCGCGGGACAAATAACGAGGGAGACACCGCAATGGTTCATCGTGTGAAAGACCTTTCGCCGGAGCAAAAGACTACCGTTGAAGCGCTGTTAGGGCGACATGTGTCTAGCGACGAATCGGTCAGCGTTCGAGCCGTCGCACCAGCTACGATCATTCCCTCTCAACTCTCGCCGGAAGAACGGACGCAGGCGCTTCGTAAACTCGATAGCTACTTTGCCAAGGTGGATAGCGGGCGCAGGGCGGTGAGCGAAGAGGAGGAAGAAGCGATTTTCGAGGAAGCGATCCGCTCGGTGCGTCCTAACTATAGGCCCTTTGAGTGAAGATCGTTCTCGACGCAACAGTCTTAATCCGCGCGCATAACCGAAGCAAAGCCATGGCCAGGCGGTTGCTACACGATATTTTGGAACGCGGTCACAGGCTGGTATTGTCGAATGAAATGATTGCCGAGGTTACCCGAGTGCTTCGGTATCCGCATTTTCAAGACCTCTATGGTCTTACTGACGCGGACCTGTTGGAGTATGCGCAGCTCCTTCAAAACGTATCGGACATTGTCGTCCTCGACCCGCGTTACCGCGCTCCATTCATGCGCGACCCGAACGATACTGACGTGCTGCAAACAGCTGAGCGCGGCGAGGCGGACATCCTGTGCACCCACGACGGAGACTTTTACGACGATGCCGTATTGTCGTTCTGCGCAACGCGCGGGATCGAAGTTTGCACCGAGAAAACCCTAATGGTGAGATTGGCCGAAAGGTACATTTGAACCAAGGTCGCGTGCCCCTGCAAAAGCCGCGCGGAGGAACAGACAGATCGTCCGGTAGGGCCGCCCTCGAACCCAAAGCTAGTCACGGTCCAGATTGCCAATCTGCAGCGATAAGATTCCGCGCGACCCATCCCTTCCCAAGCCGCGAAATCCGCGATAACGTCTGACCCATCGCGAGCGCTTGGGTGCTAGGTGAGGCGGCAAAGCCCAACCGTCACGTTTCCGCGACAGAGTGATCGCGACCTCATCGAAGAGGGCTCAAGCGGGGTGAGCTGTCGGAAATCGTCACGTTTCCGCGATTGTCTGTTAATTGCCTCACCAAGCTTGAGGAAGACCTCATTTTC
>JBDTMC010000057.1:0-24524 GCA_039934475.1 Bryobacteraceae bacterium
CAGGAACTTCATGGACGACGAGCGCGCTTCCCGCCATGCGATGCGCAGCGCCGAGCGCCAGCCGAACTTCATAGCGCCGGGCCTGCGCTGCGCTCGTCGGCCACTATCCGACCATCCTTCAGCGTCACACGGCGGTCCGCTTTCGCCGCCAGTTGGCTATCGTGAGTCACCAGAACCAACGTTGTGCCTTCATCGCGATTCAAAGCCAAAAGCATGGCGAGCACCTGACTGCCATTGGCGCTGTCCAGATTGCCGGTGGGCTCGTCAGCCATCAGTATCGGCGGCTTCACCATGAATGCGCGCGCCAGGGCCACCCGTTGTTGCTCGCCGCCGGAGAGCTGCACCGGATAATGATCGCAGCGGTCCGGCAAGCCAACACGGCTCAGTAATTCCCGCGCGCGCGCCAGCCCGCCTGAAGCATCGCCCAACAGTTCCGCCGGCAGCAGCACGTTTTCTTCGGCAGTCAAAGTTGGAATGAGTTGATAAGACTGAAAAACGAACCCGATTTTGCGGCCGCGCAACACCGCCAGGCGGTCCTCTTCGAGGCCGGTAATCTCTTCGCCGTCGAGGAGAATCGATCCCGCAGTGGGCGCATCCAAACCAGCCAGCAGTCCCAGCAGCGTACTCTTGCCGCTGCCCGATTGACCCATGATGGCAATGAATTCGCCGCGTGGAACCTCAAGGTTGATTCCCTTCAGAATTTCCACACGGTGAGTACCTGTGTCGATGGCCTTGGTGAGGCCGGTAGCGACAATCATCGGCTGTGAATTCGACATTACTCTCCGGTGCTTTTATTATGGCATTAGGTGAAGTATTTCCCCGTTTTCCTAATCCTTGCCGCGCTTGCGGGCTGCGGTGGCAGCTCTCAGAAGCAGGCTGAGAAACAGCTTCCGCCATTGCCCGAAACGTCCGCTCCGAACGATGCGCAACAAGGAACAGCGCGGCCGGAGAAACCTGCCGATTGGCCGGTGATCGTCGCGTATGGCGACAGCCTCTCCGCTGGATTTGGTGCACCTACCGGCCAGAGCTACCCGGACTTTTTGCAACAGGAACTCGACGGCGCCGGCTACCAATTTCGCGTCGTCAATACCGGTATCAGCGGCGACACCACAAGCGGGGGACTCGAGCGGCTCAGCTCTGTACTCGACCTGAAGCCACGAATCGCCATCCTCGAGCTGGGCGGCAACGACGGTTTGCGGGGGCTGCCTCTCACCGCCACCCACGACAACCTGGAACAGCTGATTACCGGCCTGCAAAAGGCCGACGTGAAGATCCTGCTGGCGGGGATGACATTGCCGCCGAACTACGGTCCCGATTACATTCGCAAATTCGAACGGATCTACGTCGACCTCGCTACGAGATATCACCTCTCACGCATCCCGTTCTTGTTGGAAGGTGTAGCCACCAACCGCAAGCTGATGCAAGCCGACGGCATTCATCCCACCGGCGAAGGCAACAAGCGGGTGGCACAGACCGTGATGCGCTACCTGGTTCCCCTTCTGAAATGACGACTATCACCATTGACGACATTCGCGCCGCCGCGGCGCGCATTGCCCCGCTTGTCCATCGCACGCCCGTGCTCACCTCGCGCATGTTCGACGCCGAGGCAGGCCTGGCGGGATTCTTCAAGTGCGAAAACTTCCAGCGCGGCGGAGCGTTCAAGATTCGCGGCGCTTCCAACTTCCTGTTCTCGCTCACGCCGGAACAGTTGCGTAAGGGCGTGGTGGCTTACTCTTCCGGGAATCATGCGCAGGCGGTGTCCATCGCCGCCGAGCACCTCGGCGCAGCGGCGACTATCGTCATGCCGACGGACGCGCCGCGGTCGAAAGTGGAAGCGACGCGGGCGCATGGAGCGCGCATCATTACTTACGACCGGCAGACCGAAGATCGTGAAGCGATCGGTGCAGCCGTAGCGGCTGAGACCGGCGCCGCGCTAGTGCCGCCTTACGATCATCCTTGGATTCTCACCGGCCAGGGGACCGCGGCGATGGAGTTACTGGAAGATCAACCGGAGCTTGACGCGCTGGTGGTCTGCGTCGGGGGAGGAGGACTCCTCGCCGGTAGCTCCATTGCGGCAAAGGCCCTGCGTCCGGGTATCCGTGTCTTTGGAGTGGAGCCGGAGGTCGGCAACGATATGCATCTCTCGCTGCGCTCAGGTACGCGCGTGAAGATACCGCCACCTCCGACGCTGGCCGACGGCCTTCGCACGCAGCAACCCGGAGCGGTTACGTTTCCCATCGTGCAGCAAAATGTGGAGGACATTCTGCTGGTGAGCGAAGAGGAGATCAAAGCAACAATGAAGTTCCTGCTCACACGGATGAAGATAGTAGTGGAACCGAGTGGCGCGGTCTCAGCCGCCGCAGTATTGTTCGGCAAACTACCGCCGGGAATTCACCGCGCGGGTATGATCCTTTCCGGCGGCAACGTAGACTACGAGGTGCTGGCGACCCTTTAGGGCGTTCACCGTTATTTTGAGGAGCCACACACCCCGTAGCAAATCGAAGCCAATCTAGATGGTGCGCAGTGAGCTAACCCAGCGGCGGAGAAAGGCCCATGCTCCACGGCCGGAAAGAATCGTTCGTGACCATCCCGGCTCACCGTTGAAGTTGTCCAATTGGGAGAGTGCTCGCTCCAGGCGATGGGTTCGGTCCTGGAGTTCCGCATTGCGCAGAGCTGCCTCGTTGCGCTCTCCTTGGAGGTCGGCCTCCCGATCGTACAGCGCTTGTCGTAGCAGCTCTACTTCCCCCTTAAAATGAACATTCTCGGCCGTCAGCTGATCGATCGTCTCGCGTGCCGCTTGATTCAAGTCTGCGGGAGAGCAATCGACCAGTGTAGGTGGCTTCGACCGTAACCAAAACTCCAGTTCCGGCGGCTCCACCTGCTCCTCCGCCAAGCGCAGCCTCCACACCACCCTCCGCAGAAGCCCTTCCTGCGGGCAGTGCAAAAACTTAGCAAGTCCTTCCAGCAGGTTTCGTTTCTCTTCAGAAACGATCTCGTCGTACTCGGAATATATCTCGTCGACCACGAGGCCGCATTGAGAGACCATGTCTATCAGGTATTTTCTCGACATGATCATCGGGCACCACTGGGGAAAGATGGCTGAATCGCCAAAGTTGGAAAAGCACAGTCCCGGATCGGGATCGGGTTCCAGGATCACGCTACCAATGATTATCTCGCCCCCTTGCATGAGAATCCGTTTGACATCCAGCAACAGAAGATGTGGCCATGGCGTATTGTTCAGCTCACCCCTGATCAGAATCGTGCTCACCGATCTGTCGTCCAATTGGGCAAGAGCCGATACCTTCAAGAATTGCGCCTTGCTGTGAAGACGTACGGCAGCTGCTTCGGGAGTAGACCGGAGATACCTGTCCACACCCCAGCAGGGCGCGTACCCAAGCTCTTCGGCGGTGAAGACAAAGAAACCGTCCCCACAGCCCAATTCCAGAAAACCCCCTTTCTGGCCGGCGCTGTTCCGGCTGAGAGCATCCCAGATCGCCAGTTGCCATCGCCTGTGTTCCGGCTTTCCGGCCCATTTCGTGCCGTCGGAGAACACAAACGAGTGTTCCGGGGTAAGAGTGTCTTCCTGTGGCACTGCATCCTTACTAGCGGTCAGTACCGGCGCCCATTTCCCTTGGAAGCCCTGAACGTCTGTAAGGCAAGCCTTCGGAATAGTCTCGTAACCGAAACGGCCGCAGTAATCCGAGTCGTTCGCCAGAAAGCGTTCCAGGATGGCCCGGGGCGCCTTCGCGGACCTCGACACGATATCATCCGCAGAGCGGTTGATGACACGCCGGGAGTCGGGCATCTCGGGCACGGTCTCACCCGCCTGGCGCAAAAGGCGTGGTAACTCCGTTGCGAGTCCCTCGAACCTGCCGATCAAGTTGACATTGTCGATAAACGGAGCGAAGTACGGACGGACGGCCCCATCAGGGAAAGCGCCAATGAGGTATTCGAGGTACTCCGGAAAGGTCCACATTTCATCGGGTGGGCGCAAGGTGTCATTGGTCCATCCAAATTGGGTTTCATGAATCCAAAGGGAACGGATCCATGTCAGCGGGTGACGGACAAAGGCGATCGACCATGGCCGTGAGGTTGCTTCCGGCCAATATCGCAAGTCTACCGGGCTGTCGTGGAGCCGCGCAGACTCCCCACGGATCAGACCAGCTTCACGGACAAACGCCTTCACCCAGTGTCCCCCGGTTCGTCCGGGGTGATATAAGATCGTCTGTTCTAGGAGCAGGGCCATGTTTGCCCGTTCCCAGTTTCGAGAGTGTGACGATTAGGCATCATGGGCGATTATAGTCTGACCTGCCCACAATCCTCTACTACGGTGAGAGTCGCTGGCGTAGCCACACGCCGCCATTGCGCCTGTAGAGCAATCGGTCGTGCAGCCGGCTGGGCCTGCCTTGCCAGAATTCGATGGCATCGGGACGCAATCGAAATCCTCCCCAGTCGGGCGGCGCGGGAATCTCCTGCCCTTCGAATCGCGCTTCCTGCTGAGCTAGATTCGCCTCGAGGGCTTCCCGTCCAGTGACGACGGCGCTTTGCTGCGAAGCCCAGGCGCCAAGCTGGCTGCCGCGTGGACGCGTGGCGAAGTACTCTTCGGTCTCCTCGCGCGTGGTTGTCTCCACGTCGCCGGAGATGCGAACCTGGCGTTCCAGTTCCGCCCAGTAAAAGACCAGGGCGGCGCGAGGATTGGCCTTCAAATCGCGCGCCTTCGCACTGCCGTAGTTGGTGTAGAAGACAAAGCCGCGCTCGTCGAAGCCTTTCAGCAGAACCATGCGCGCGCTAGGGACGCCATCCGCACCAGCCGTTGCCAGCGTCATCGCATTCGGTTCTTTCAGGCCCGCTTTTGCCGCATCCGAAAACCAGCGGGCAAACTGACAGAACGGATCGGCGTCCGCGTCGGCCTCCAACAGTCCATCTCTTTGGTAGTCTTCCCGAAGGTCGCGCACATTCATCACTCTATACGATGCCTACAGGGCCGCCACGAGCTTGGAAATCAGCGCCGTCCGATCGGCTATACGGTCCACCAGAATGCTCTCATGCGGTGCGTGCGCGCCTTCGCCCACTCCGCCGATGCCATCGATAGTTGGGCAAAGGGGTGCGGTGAAGTTGCCATCGGAACCACCACCGGTGGCTGACTCCTCGAGGTTCACACCCAAGTCCTTGGCCAAGAGCCGCGCTGTCTTGAACAACGCCGCCACCCCCTTCGTGCGTTCCATCGGTGGGCGATTTAATCCGCCGGTGATAGTCAGCTTGCAGCGCTTATCGAAGGGACGGAGCGAATGGAACGCTCGTTCCAGGTAAGCCGCGTCGCCCATCTTCGGGATGCGGATGTCCACCTCAACGTGAGCCTCGGCCGCCACCACATTGGTGCGGGACCCTCCGCCGATCAAACCGGGGTTCACTGTCACGCCGCGATCCAGGCGCGTGAATCCCGCAATGCGATCGATCTGCCGCGCCAGTTCCACAATCGCGCTGGCGCCGGCGGCGAAGTCTACGCCGGCATGGGAGGCGACACCCTGCACCGTCACCGTGTAGTCGCCCACACCCTTGCGCGCCGTCTTGGCTTTGCCTTCCAGTCCCGTACCTGGTTCGAGCACTAAGACTGCGACACTGGCGCGTGCGGCGTCTTCAGTCAGCGGGCGCGAAGACTCACTGCCCACTTCCTCGTCGGAGTTGAGTTGCAAAACAACTTTACGCGCCACCGGCACGTCCAAATCGCGCAGAGCACGCATAGCGAAGACAAAGAACGCCACCCCCGCCTTCATGTCCAGCACGCCCGGACCCCACAGACGTCCGTCCTTCTGTTGGAATGGCATGCGCGCCAGTGTGCCCATTGGCCATACCGTATCCGAATGGCCCAGGCCGAGAATCTGCCCTTCCTTCTTTCGTCCCGGCAGCTTGAACTCGCATTGCAAGTGGCGTCCAAAACGTCCGCCTTTGAAGGTTTTCACTTTGGCGATGGCGGCAACTTCGGCGGCGAAGAGATCGACGAAACGATCGACGGCTGTGCGGTCGTCACTGGGAGACTCGCACTCCACAAGGCGTCGCAGCAGGCCGATCAATTCAGCTTGCTGCGTGTGAGCGTAAGAAAGGAAAGCGTCCATCGACTGCTATAATATCGATTCCTCATGCCAATACTGGATATCAATGCAATCCGCGACATCTTGCCGCACCGGTATCCGATGCTGCTGGTGGACCGGATTCTGGAACTGGAGCCCGACCGCATCGTCGGAATCAAGAACGTGACCGCGAATGAGCCCTTCTTCGACGGGCACTTTCCGGGCTTCCCGGTGATGCCGGGCGTCTTGATTGTGGAAGCGATGGCGCAAGTGGCCGGCGTGCTCGTGCTAGGACAAATCCCAGATCGTCACAGCAAAGTGGTGCTGCTTGCGTCCGTCGATTCCGCGAAGTTCCGCCGTCCCGTGGTGCCAGGCGATCAGCTCCGCATTGAGATGGTGGTGATCAAAAAGAAATCGTCGGTGGCGAAGATGAGGGGAACAGCTACCGTGAACGGCGTTGTTGTGGCGGAAGCCGAAGTGATGTGCAAGTTGGCCGACAAAGGCGAAGCCGCACCGCCCGTTTCGACACCCTCCGGCGCGTAGCGCATGCCGATTCATCCGACCGCGATTGTCGATCCCGCGGCGCGCGTTCATGAAGCCGCAGACATCGGTCCGTTCTGCATCATCGGCGCCGACGTTGAGATCGGCGCACGCACTCGCCTGATGGCGAATCTTTACATTGAAGGCCCGACGTGGATTGGCGAAGACAACCTCTTCTATCCCTACAGCACTGTCGGCGTCGCCTCCCAGGATCTGAAATACCGGGGCGAGCGCGCGGAAACCCGCATCGGCAACGCTAACCGCATTCGTGAGTTCGTCACCATCCATCGCGGCACGGAAGCGGGCGGCCTGGTCACAAGCATCGGCGACGATAACCTACTGATGGCTTACGCGCACGTGGCGCACGACGTCCACATCGGCAGCCATACGATTCTCGCCAACGGTGCGACGTTTGCCGGTCACGTGATCATCGACGACTACGCGGGCATCGGAGCTTTCACCGGCGTCCATCAGTTCTGCCGCGTCGGACGCCACGCGTACGTCGGAGGCTACAGCGTCATCACGCAGGATGTGATGCCCTACTCCATGACTGTGACGCCACGGGAATCGCGTGTCTTCGGCGCCAACCGAACGGGACTGGAGCGGCGCGGCGTTCCCACGGCCAGCATCGAAGCGCTCCAAAACGCGTTTCGTCTTCTGACGCGCGGCGGCCTGAACACCTCCCAAGCAATCGAGAAGATTCTGGAGGAGATCCCCTCCTGCCCTGAGATCGATGAATTGATCGCTTTCATAAAATCGAGCGAACGCGGCATCATTAAATAGATGAAGTATGGTCTTATCGCCGGCAACGGCCGGTTTCCCATTCTGGCGTTGGAGACGGCACGTCAGTTAGGTCACGAGGTGGTGGCGATCGGCCTGCGCGAGGAAGCAGGACCGGAGATTGAGGGTCTGGCCGCGCGCACGCACTGGATTTCCATCGGGCAGTTGAGCAAGCTGATCGACATCCTGCACAAAGAAGGCATCACGCAAGTGATCATGGCAGGCCAGGTGAAGCACGCTAAGATCTTTTCCGGCATCGTTCCCGATCTGAAGCTGGTGAAACTGCTGGCGGGGCTAAGCAGCCTGAACACGGACGCTCTCATTGGCGGCGTGGCCAAATTGCTGGAGGAAGAGGGCATCCAACTCGCCGACTCCACTCTGTTGTTGAAGCCACTACTGGCGGGTAAAGGCACGCTCTCCCGCCGCGAGCCGACAAAAGACGAAGAAAAGGATATGCGTTACGGGATGCGAGTGGGCAATGCGCTGGCTGGCTTCGACGTCGGCCAGAGCGTCGCCATCTGCGGCCGCGCCTGTGTCGCGATGGAAGCGATGGAAGGAACCGACGAAATGCTGCGCCGTGCCGCGACGCTCGTCAACGGGCGCGATCTGCGGTTGATCAAAGTGGCGCGGCGGCGCGAACACCTCCTCTTCGATGTGCCTGTGGCTGGTCCCGGCACTATTCGCACGATGATGGAAACCCGTACGACGCTGCTGGCGGTGGAGGCTGGCCGCACACTGCTGCTGGACCGCGGAGAGATGATGGAGTTGGCGGATAAAGCCGGCATCGCCATTGTCGGCCATTCGGGCGAGGTGTCATAGCGTGGAGGTGTCATGAGTAAGTTGCGCGTGGCTGTGGTTGGCGCCGGAGTCTTTGGCCGTCACCACATGCGCGTCATCCACCAACTGCCGGAAGTGGAACTGGCGGCGGTAGTGGATGTGGATCTGCCGAAAGCCGCCGAGGCCGCGGCGCCTTACGGTTGCCCGGTGTTTGACGACGTAACAGCTCTGCATGGCAAGGTGGATGCGGCGATTGTGGCCGTGCCCACCGTGAGACACGCTGCCATCGGCGTGGCGCTATTGGCAGCCGGCATCGACATCCTGGTGGAGAAACCGATTGCGCCCGACTTGGCCAGTGCACAAGCCCTGGTAGACGCCGCACAATCGCACGGACGCATTCTGCAGGTAGGCCACCTGGAGCGCTTCAATCCAGCCGTGCTGGCGATGCGCGGTGCCGTCACGATTCCGCTGTTCTTCGAAATTCACCGCCTCAGCATCTTCACGCCTCGTAGTCTGGACGTAGATGTCGTGCTCGACCTGATGATTCACGATTTGGATCTCGTACTGGCGCTTACCGGTCTGATGCCGGAAGAAGTGCGCGCCGCGGGCATCTCAATCCTCTCTGAGCGGGTGGACATCGCCAACGTACGCTTGGCCTTCCCCGGCGGTTGTATTGCGAACCTCACGGCAAGCCGGGTCTCCACGGAGCGTGTTCGCAAGCTGCGCCTGTTCCAGCCGAATGAGTATATCTCGATCGACTACGGTCGCCAGGACGGTGTGGTGGTGAGCGTCAGCGCCGCAAAGCAGATCGGCTTCCGGCCATTGGCTGTGACAAAGGACGAGCCTCTTCGCTTGGAAGTGGAGTCGTTCCTGGAATCGGTCCGGCGGCGGACACGGCCTGTGGTGGCGGGAGAAGACGCCTGTCGTGCCCTGGAAGTGGCGCTCGCCATCCAGCGACAGATGGACGAACACCGGCGCACAGTATTACAGACTCTCTCCGCGGTTACTCCGGCAGACCGTACTCTTTAAGCTTTCGATAGAGCGTGGTACGCCCGATACCCAGAAGTGTTGCCGCCAGCGTGCGGTCACCTTTCGTGTATTCGATTGCTTGTAGGATGGTGCGCTTTTCCACTTCGTGCAGTGGCAGGATCTCGTGTTGATAGGGAAGAGCGGTCGCGAAATGCATCTTACTCTCGCCGACGGCCGCAGCCACGGAGAGGTCCACATGAGCGAGGCGAAAATTCTGCACCTGGCTCGGAAGATCGGCGACTTGCAAGAGGGAACCGCTGCTCACAGCCACCATTTGCTGCAGGCAGTGTTCCACTTCTCTCACGTTGCCCGGCCATGGATAATCCAGAAGAACGTCCATCGCCTCCGCGGTGACGATATGGCCGCTGCCGAAGCGCGACAGGAAGTGCTTGATGAGGAGTGGGATATCGCTGGTGCGGTCGCGAAGCGGCGCCAATCGCACGGTGAGCACCTTAAGACGGTAGTAGAGGTCGTTGCGAAACGCGCCCCTTTCCACCTCCTTCGCCAGTTGCCGGTTGGTGGCGGCGATGATTCGAAAATCGGAATGCCGCTGCCTCACCGCTCCTACCGGCCGGAATTCCTTCTCTTGCAGTACACGCAGCAACTTCGCCTGCACGTCGAGAGGCAGCTCACCGATTTCGTCAAGGAACGCCGTACCGCCGTTGGCAGCATCCAGCAGGCCCAGTTTTTCCTGAGTCGCACCCGTGAACGATCCTTTGGAGTGTCCGAAGAGCTCGCTCTCCATTAAAGGACCAACCATCGACGAACAATCAATGACGACGAAAGGCCCGCCCTGCCCCGCCCGGTGGATGGACTTCGCGACGACTTCCTTGCCCGTACCCGTCTCTCCCAAAATCAGGACAGGCCAGCGGCTGTGCCCACACTTCTCTACGCTCTCACGGACGCGCGCGGTCTCAGGGGAGTGGCCGATAAGCAACGGAGCGGGCTCTTCACAGACAACGGGCATGGAGTTCCCAACATCAGTGAGTGCGGGGAGTGGCGCTAAACTCTCAGAAACCGTCGGTATCCACGCGGACCACCATCGCTGAGCCGAACTCGACTCGCAGTTGTTCGGCTAACGTATTGGCATCTTCCAGCGGCCGTTTGCCGCCAACCAGAACGCGGTAGAGAACTGGATTGCCGTCACGCCGGGAAACGGTGGCTGCGCCGAACTGCTTGCGTATGTCGTCGCGGACCTGATTGGCTCTGGCGATCTGCTGGTACGCACCCACTTGCACGGAGTAAAAGGATTCCAGCGGAACATTGGGCGGGCGCGAGGTGATCACCAAACGTACTCGCGCCGTTCCGGGCCCCAACAACTCAATATCCCGCGCCGCCGCGCGTGACAAGTCAATGATCCGGCCGTCGATGAAGGGACCGCGGTCGGTGATGCGAACCGTCACCGATTTTCCATTGGTGAGATTGTCGACTCGAACCCAGGTTCCGAATGGCAGCGTGCGGTGGGCGGCGGTCATCTTCTCCATGTCATAGATCTCGCCGTTGGCCGCTTGCCGGCCGTGATAAGGATATCCGTACCAGCTCGCGATTCCCTCTTCCGGCTTGCCTTGGCCCGGTGCCGCAGGGATGTGCGCCTTGGGCTTCTTTCCGCACCCGCTGAGAAGCACGAGCGACAACGTCAGCGACAGGTAAATAGCGGCTGTTCGCATCTGCCAGAAATGCTAGCGTGACGGGTACGTCAGAGGCAAGCGCGGAACAGAGAGCACAATCCGCGTTTTTTGACTCCGAAGACGAGCGAGTGTTCCAACGGCCCATTCCATGCGCCTTTCATGCACGTTTCCAATAAAAACAATTTCAGCGTGAAACGTTTTATTGGATCGCAGAGGAGTGAGGGCGCGGCGGTGCACTGGCGTTACGTATTTTTTTCTTGACATTCGTTCCAAACAACCTTATATATGAATCACAACTGTGATCTGTCATAGATCGCAAAAAATTTGATGTTAGGGAGAATCATTCGATGAAAAACGCAACCAAGAAGGCCGTAAAGAAAGCCCCGGCCAAGAAGGTCGCTCCGAAGAAGAAGAAGTAGTTCGAGCGGCAAGATCCGAAGTCTAACGGCGGCCCCGAGCAATCGGGGCCGTTCTCATTTTGGGCCCTTCCTCAGCAGCAGTGTCCGGAACGTCTCTCCCATTCCAAACAGCAATGACTTCAACTGGAGTCTGCGCCGTACCCGCTCCACTTCGCTCCCTGCCGCGATCGCGGCTTCGAATTGATCCGCTTCCCCGGCCCGCAACAGCGTCTGCGCCAGTGTCTCGAAGCGCACAACTTCCCATCCCAGTGAGACGGCGTACTGCTGCAGCGCCGTGAAGTTCACATGCGCCGTGATGTCGATGGCTCCCGGGTCCTCCAGGACATGAGGCGTTGCCGTGTGCTGCCGGTAGGACATCAGCGTACCTTGCGGAAACCGCACCAGTTCGCGTTTTGTGTAGCCGTAGTCGATGGCGAAAAGATGCCCGTGCTGCATCCGCGCGTTGAGGCGATCAATCCATTCGAAGGCGCTCTGGCCAGTCTCTGCAAGCAATTCATCTTCGCCCGGCGGCAGGGTGTAGTCGTTCAGATAACGCAACGCCGCTTCGTCCGGCGACGCGCCATCGACGAATACGAATTGATCGCCAACCGCCGCCACCAGTCGCTCCAGCCACGCCGCCCCGGTCCAGCGAAACAAACGCACCGGCAGGGCATCGAAGAACTCATTCGCAAAAACGACGCCGTCGATTCGATCCGGCAGAGCATTCCGTGCCCAGTCCACCGGCACGTAATCGAAGTCGCGAAACGCGTCCGCCATTTCGGCGCGCCCTGCGCCTAGCTCGATAACGCGGTTCGACGGTGACAACTGACGGATGACCTGGGCAACCAGGATCCCGAACACCGGCTGAAGCTGCTCCGCGGTGTAGAAATCGCCGCCGCGCCCAAAGACGTCCCGGCCGCCGCGGTAGTAACCGTGTACCGGATGATACAGCGCTTGTTCCATGAAACGGTCGAAACGAATCGGCCCGCCGTTTTCGATTTCACTGCGCAACGAAACGGCCAGCGGCGTCACGCCGTCTGTTCCTTCATCTGCGGGGTGCACTCGAACAGATCCACCAGGTAGTCGTGCATGCAGTCATAGAGGTAGCGCTGGAATGTCCATGGAAATTGAGGATGGGCGATGTCCCGCGTATGCACCGGCGCGCGGTAGATGAGAACCCCGGGCCCGGGAGAAAGCAGGGAGATCACCAGCTCGACGCCGTTTTCGGTCTCCTCCGCTCGAAACGCGAGGATCGCGTGCCGGTACTTACACAGTTCCGCATTCACTTTCTCCAGGTCAGTCACACCCGTATTGTGCCACGCTACACTTAAGCCGATGCCGTTGCCGGAAACACTGCGCGTGAAGCTGAGCTCCGAAGCTGCGGGCAGTATTTCAATGACGCCGGTAGTGGTGCAGCAGATGGCGGTGCGCGAAATTGTGGAGCTGATGTTGCCGCTGACAGGCAAGGATGTCACCCGCCTTCGCGAGTTGCTGCGCCGCGGCTCGCTAGTGAGTGGAGCGTCACGCTTCCGTTGGGACGGATTCGAGGCCGAACTGGACGCGCTGCAGGAACTCGTCGCCGTGTTCCCCGACTCCGATCCTAGTTTGACATTCCAGCCGCAAGACCTCATTCGCTGCGTCCTGCGCGGTGCGGCGACGCGAATGGAGATCCCGGCGGAAGCCGCAGCCAAGAAGGCTTTTCTGAAACGCCGCAGCTTTCAGGACCATCTACTGGAACTCGCTGCCACCATACCGCCCGTCTATCTCGATTACTCCTACAAGGATCGGGCGGACCGTTTTCAGATTCGCCTCGCTGCGGTGGCGCTGACTCTGCTCCGCGAAGAGGCGAACCTGCTTCCTTTTCCTGCTTTAGCGTCGCAGATCCGGAACACGCTGATTGACTCCATCGAACTCCACACGCGCCGCTGATATACTAGTCGCCCTTGAGGGAGAAATCACCGAAGCCATGTTGCCTGACTACCTAGCGAAAGCTAAACCGAATTCGGCCGCCAATCGCGCGCCTTGGTACGTGAACACCGCGCCCACCTACGCAGGCGTCTTCCTATGGGTGGCCTTCTACCAATCGATGGCGTCCGGAACGCTGGACAAAGGAGGCGTTGCGCTGTGCCTGGGTGCGCTGGTGGTAGCGGGCCTGCTGAGCTACGGATTGTTTTACTACGTTCCGGCGATGCTTGGGATGAAGACAGGCTATCCACTCTACGTCGTCGGCAGCTCCACATTCGGCACCACCGGCGGCTATCTGATGCCTGGCCTTTTGATGGGCCTGCTGCAAGTGGGATGGTTCGCCGTCGGCACTTTCTTCTCCACGCGGTTCATTCTCACCGGCCTCGGTATGAGTCCCACGCCAGGAACAGTGCCGTTCACTATAGTGGCGGTGCTGTGGGGCTACACGATGGCGTACATCGGAGTGAAGGGCATCCAGTACGTGGCTAAGGTGTCGCTGTATCTCAACATGATCCCGCTGTTGATGCTGCTGCTGGTGTTCTTCCAAACGCAGTCCGGCATCTCCAAGTACGTCCCGCCAAACCCCGATCCGTTCGCCGCCTTCACGCTGCTGATCCAGATCGTCATTGGCTTCTTCGCCACGGCCGGCGCGGCTGGCGCTGATTTCGGAATGAACTCGCGGAACCAGTCGGACGTGAAATGGGGCGGCCTGGTAGGCATCTCCGGCGCCGTCCTCTACGCAGGCGGACTGCCGATTCTCTCCGTCGCCGGCGCGCTGGCGCTGAATCCGTCGCTCGGCAGCATGAGCTATGACGCAGTGATCGGATCCCTTGGCGGCTTCATCGCCTCTGCCATGCTCTTCCTGTTCGCAATCGCTTCCATCGGGCCGGCATGCTTCTGCGCGTTCATCGCGGGCAACAGCTTCTCGACGATGATTCCTGGCGTCTCACGAATGGCGTCCACCATGGCCGGCGTCACGGTTGCCATCCTGTTGGCGATCACCGGCTACGCGGAGAACCTCGTATCGTTCTTCACCATCGTCGGCGCGTCTTTCGGTCCCATCTGCGGTGCGATGGCAGCCGATTACCTACTCTCCGGCAAGAAATGGGCCGGGCCGCGCGAAGGCATCAACCCTGCCGGATACGTTTCGTGGGCTCTCGGCTTTGTAGTCGGCGTCCTGCCGTTCCTGCCGGTGTCGCCTGAAGTGAAGACGTACGCGCAGCCCGCTGTGGTGTACAGCTTCATCACGGGGTTTGTAGTGTATTGGCTGCTGGCGAAGGCCGGCCTGCAATCAAAGACAGTGGCGATGCCGGCTTAGGAGACGCCAGTACAATGCTCCGCTGGTGAACGCGCCACCAGCGGAGAGATTCCAACGCTTACCTGGAGGCGACCAGGCGTTCGATTTCGCGACAAAGCCTCTCGAACGATCGGCAAGACCGCGCTATGTTCAGGTCCATGCCTGCCACCAAGGCCGCTTGGTCGATGGCGGGCGAGTACGTACGACCAGGAACCATGTTTCGCGTCAGCCATTCCTTCGCACCTCGGACCATCTCCGGGTCGGGCCGCGGCACTAGCCCTTCCCGCAGACCTCGTCTTCCGGCGAGAGACGCGGCGGCAGTCAAAAACCAGGTCTCAAATTCGTACTTCGGAATCACAATGGCTGTGTCGCCTGACTGAGTTCTTGACTTCAGACTCGGGCCCAGCAACGCGGGACAGTCATCATCCGCATCCAGCACCACCAGGACGGGACCGTGCGCCGGGTTGGTACTTCGAGCCAATCGGATCGCACGCTCCAATTCTCCAGAGCGAATAAGCTTTGCCTTGGTGACCCGTACCGGGCGCGCGGTTCTCACAGCAAAAACGCCGAGTAGCTCGTGGCAAATACGACGAACAAGAAGGGGCATTGCCGCGACCTCACCTTCGCCTTCAATGACGAAGGCGAAATTAACGACGCTATCCGGCATTGGGTGCGTATTCTGGGGCGCCTTCCGGCTGGAGTTGGTCCATTCGCATCAGTTCTCCGGCCGTGTAGAGGCGCTCCTTTAAAGCCGATCGGGCAACACCATTAATTGGTCCTATGATCGTGCGCCCTCCTGACATCGCCACCGCTCGAATGGCATCCTCGGGAATATCGTCTCTGTCCAACAGATCGGGGCTATAACTGGTCACCACGATTTGGCCAGCGTGGCTGCTCTCCATAAGGCTATCGAAGAGCACCCCAGCGGCAGCCGGATGCAGCCCTGCTTCTGGTTCCTCGAGCCCTGTTATCGTGAGCGGATAACGATCCCTCTCCTGAAAGAGCGCAACCAATACCGCTAAAGCTCTCAAGGTGCCATCGGAGGCATTCTGCGACGGAAATTCTTCTGTGACGCCAATGCCGCCATCGGAGTGGAAGCGCAAATCGTAGTTCGCATCGACGGAAATTGCATCGACGTCGAGGAGACTGGAATTTATCCGGCGAAGGTAGTCCGTGACGCGAGCCATTCGTTCCGGGGACGAGCGCTTCAGTTTAAAGATCGTTTCGGCCAATGCGCTGCCGTTGCGATCAAGCGTCCTGTATCGCTTTTCAGTTTTGAATCCGCGAATCTCATCGGGAACGGGATTGTACACCGCAATGCTTGATAAAGCCCGATATACAGGCTCGAATGCCGCCAGTCCCGAAGCATTCACAAGGTACAATTTCTCCTCGGACGCGGCTGGGGTCACGCCCTGGTTGCTTTCAACTTTCCCGTGACGGACTCTGAACCACTCCTCGCCTGCTGAACCTTCGACGATGCATTCCTCTCTGACGATTGAGACCGGCCCGTCTTCGACTGCTCCGATCTGGACGAGGTAGCGCGCAGTCTTTCCTTCACCGAGCCGCAAGTGCAGCTCGAACGATATCACCGACTCTTGATTAGCACCGCGATGAATGATGCTGCGGAACCCGGAACGGGTATCAAGTGCCCGTTCTAAAGAGCTGCTCAGCGCGTCCGATACGAAGCGAAGGGCTTCGACGAAATTGCTCTTCCCCGCGCCATTCGGCCCAACCAGGAAGGTGATTGGCCCCAAGGACACGTCACACTCCCGAAAGCTCTTGTAATTCCTGAGAATAACCCTCGCGATTTTCGTTTGATCTGGCATGTCGGCGGCTTGCGAATCAACTTCAGTATAAAGCGTTCCACAAAGGCTCACCGCCGGTTTAAGCCGAACACTTCCCTCGATTGTGCTTACGCGCCGCGGCGGCCGCCCGGCTTTACCTTCACTACAATCGGTGTACCCTCAAAACCAAACCTTTCGCGAATGCGGTTGATCAGAAACCGCTCCGTGGAGAAGTGCAGCTCGCGCTTCTTGTCGGTGAAGAGAATGAACGTAGGCGGACGCATGCTCGGCTGGGTGATGAACTTCACCTTGATCTCGGGCTCAAACGTCAGCGTCTCCATGAAGCGGTTCAACTCACCGGTCGAAATCCTCTTCGAGGCATTCTCGTACACCGTTTTGATCAGCGGAAACAGATGTTCCACGCCGGTGCCGAGTTTGGCTGAGGCGAACACAACTGGCGCGTAGTCGAGAAACTTGAATTCGTCGCGGATCGATTCCGTGAACTTCTTCTTGCTCGTCTCTTTACTGATATCCCATTTGTTGACGCAAATGATCAGGCCGCGGCCTTCTTCATGCGCATACCCGGCGATGGTCGCGTCGAGTCCTACAATCCCCTCGGAGGCCTCAATCACCAGCACGACGACGTTGGCCATGCGGATGTTGCGCCGCGCCATCACGACGCTCATCTTCTCCGCCATCAAATGCGTCTTGCCCTTACGACGGATTCCCGCCGTATCCACAAACTGAAACTGCCGGCCTTCACGCTCCACCGTCTCATCCACTGAATCGCGGGTGGTTCCGGCGATCGGCGACACAATGGCACGCTCTGAGCCAACCAGCGTATTCAGCAGTGTCGACTTGCCAACATTCGGCCGCCCGATAATGGCCACCTTGATGGGCCGCTGCGCTTCCGGTTCCGGCTCTTCACCCTCTTCGCGTGGCACATCGCGTGGAAAGTCGCGAGCCACATGGTCGAGAAGATCCTCGATGCCCATGCGATGCTCGGCGGAGATGGCATATGGTTCTCCTATACCCAGCGAGTAAAACTCGTGCGTCAGGATCTCCCGCTTTTGCACATCGATCTTATTCACCGCCAGCGTCACCGGCTTGCCCAGCTTCTGCAGCATCTTCACCAGGTCGCGGTCTGACCCGGTGATTTCCGTGCGGCCATCGATCAGGAAGATGATCTGATTCGCATCTTCCAAAGCGAACCGCGCCTGGCGCAGGATCTCACTGGGGATCATCTCGGCATCGTTGACCACGATGCCGCCTGTGTCGATGAGGTCGAAACGGCGGCCGCGATGGTTCGCGACACCTTGGATACGATCACGCGTGATCCCCGACTCGTCGCCCACAATGGAGCGGCGTTGCCCTAGGATCGCGTTAAAAAGGGTTGATTTACCAACATTAGGACGGCCCACGATCACCACGGTGGGTAGTCTCTCGGACTGCGGCATCTAACTCGATGATAACAGGCGGACACGATAAGATGACTGCTTGGCGAACTTTCTCGAGCGTCGGTTCTGGCTGCTGGCAATGGTTCCCCTGCTGGTGCTGGCTGCTTTACAAGTGGATTCGGCCCTGCGGGAGAGCCAGACCTTCGACGAAGCGTTGCATCTCACCGCCGGTTATCGCTACTGGCTGACCGGGCGTTTCAGCATGAACCGCGAGCACCCGCCTCTGCAGAAGCTATTGAGTGCGCTACCTCTGCTACTGCTGCGGCCGGAGCTGCCCGCCGACCCCAAACTTCTCGAGGACCCGTACGAATACGCCCGCGCCTTCCTATATAAAGGAAGGAACAACGCCGACACGCTGCTGTTTCTGGGCCGCCTCGCTACCATCGCCCTCACTTCGTGTCTCGTCCTGGCCATCGCCTGGGCCGCACGCCGTCGCTTTGGCGCTCCCGCAGCCCTCCTCGCACTGGCTCTCTTCGCACTGGAGCCGAACATCATCGCTCATGGGCACTATGTGACTACAGACCTGGCGGCGGCGCTGTTCTTCTTTCTCACAGTCTGCCTTTGGCTTGACCCTGACACTCCACCAGTCTGGACGGGCCTCTCGCTTGGACTGGCACTGGCTAGCAAATTCTCTCTTGTCATTCTGTTGCCCCTGTTGCCCGCGCTTTACCTGTTGCGCTGGCGCGGCCTGAAGCGACTTGCGATCTCCTTGGGGATCGCCTACCTGACGGCCGCTGTTGTAGTCGGCCTGGTCTACGCCCCGGAGACATGGCGCATGATCCGCGGCCGCAATTTCGACGCGCAACCCGTCACCATCGGCGGCATCACACTGCCGCCCCATAATTTCATCTCCGGCTTGAGGATAGTCCGTGCCCACGATGAGCAAGGCCACCCGGCGTTTTTGCTGGGTGAGCTCTCTGAGAAAGGATGGTGGTACTACTTCCCGGTCGCGTTCGCAGTGAAATCGCCCACAGCCCTATTGCTGGCGGCCGCACTCGCGCTTGCCATCGGTCTATGGAAGTTGCCCGCAGCACTCCATCAACGGCGGGTCCTGGCAATGTGGTTGGCCTTTCTGGCCCCGCCCGCGGTTTACTTTGCGGTGTGCATAACCAGCCACATCAACATCGGCATCCGGCACCTGCTGCCTGTCTATCCTTTTTTGTATGTACTATCCGCGGCCGCGCTGGTAAAGGCGCTGCCCCGCCGTGCTGCTATAGGCGCAGCCAGCGTCATTCTGGCCATCCAGATGGCTGAAGCCGCTGCCATCCACCCCAACTACCTCACGTTCTTCAACACGCTCGCAGGAGGTCCGAAGGCCGGGCCGAATTACCTGCTCGATTCCAACCTCGATTGGGGTCAGGATCTGAAAAAGGTGAAGGTCTTCATGGACAACAAACGCCTTCCGTCGGTGTGCTTGTGCTATTTCGGCTACGCCGCACCCGCCTACTACGGCATTAAAGAAGAGTACCTGCCCAAAACGTGGGACAAAGACGCGCGCGAGCGAGTGAACTGCGTTGGTGCTATCAGCGTCACCCTGCTACACGACGTCTACCTCAAAAAAGGAAGCTACGAATGGCTGCGCGCTCGAACGCCGATGGGCACATTGGGCAACTCCATCTACCTCTACGACCTCCGCAAGAGCCGTTAAACCACCTTCCGTTGCCCCCTCGTTTGCACAACTGCGACAATTGAGACTTACGGAATGGTAATCACAGGCATCTACTACGCGCTTGGGCTGATAGCCGGGGGATTGGTGGCCACTTATTTCACCACGCCCTGGTTTGGCGCGCCCTTCTACCTGCTGGCGGTGTTCTGCCTCTGGTTCTTCCGCGATCCCGACCGCGTTGCGCCGAAGGGTCCTGTGGCCGTCTCGCCTGCCGACGGGCGCGTCGTCCAAGTGCGCCAGGAAAGCGCCACACAGACCCGCGTCAGCATCTTCCTCAACGTGTTCGATGTCCATGTGAACCGCGCGCCCATCGCGGGCAAGGTAACGGAAGTGGTCTACAAGCACGGGAAGTTCCTTGTGGCCAGCCGCGAAGCAGCGTCTCTCGATAACGAACAAAACATGATGACCATCGAGGGCGTCGACGGCGTCAGCGTCACGTTCTCCCAGATCGCCGGTCTCATCGCTCGCCGTATCGTCTGTTATAAAAAGCCGGGAGACTACGTCACGATAGGCGAGCGCATTGGACTCATCAAGTTTGGTTCCCGCGTGGACGTACTCTTCGGACCCGAATGGTCAGTCCAGGTGCATACCGGTGATCGCGTCAGTGCCGGCTCCTCCATTCTTGCCCGCAAAACGGACGTCCGATGAAGCCACATCGCCTCGATCTCTCACGGCATCTCTACAAGGAAGACCATAGGCCCCGGCGCGCCGCCTACGCCATGCCCACGTTCTTTACGGCGGGCAATCTGTTTCTCGGCTTCCTTGCCATTCTGAAAGCCATCCAAGGCGCGCTTGAAGCGGCTGCCGGCAACATGGGCACCAATGATAACTGGCAACAGGCCTCTATCATGATCGGCGCTGCGGTTTTCCTGGATGGGCTGGACGGACGTATCGCCCGTCTCACTAATACAACCAGTGAATTCGGCCGCGAACTGGATTCGCTCGCAGACGTGATCAGTTTCGGAATCGCACCCGCCGTGCTGGCGTTCGTTTGGGGCGTCTATTTTGTCGATGCGCCTTTGGGCGGTACCCTCCATGAGCAACTGATGCGTGCGGGGTACTTTGTCTCGTTCCTGTTCCTGTTGTGCGGCGCCTCGCGACTGGCGCGATTTAATATTCAGACGAATCCGATACCGAAGAATCCTGGCCGGCCCGATAGAAAGTATTTTGTTGGGCTTCCCATCCCGGCTGCTGCCGGGTTTGTCGCCGCAGTTGTCTACGCTTCTGGCTCAGTGCCGGTCCAGTTCTGGCTCTACACCGTTCTGTGGCTAGTGGGCCTCTTTGTGGTCTCGTTCCTGATGGTCGCTACGTGGCGGTATCGCAGCTTCAAAGATCTGAACCTGATGCGCCCGCGCTCCCCGTTCACCGTGGTGCTGTTCGGTTGCGCCATCTATATGGTCGTGAATTTTTCCAAACCGGTTTTGTTAGCGCTGGCTTTGGTCTACGTTGGCAGTGGCGTGGCTATTCGCATCGGTGGCCTCATTCGCCGCCGCTGGAAGTCTGCGCCTCCTTCCCCCGAAATTCAAGTGAGTTAAACGAATGAAATTGGAACTGGTAGCTGTTGTAGGTGGGGAGTCTTTGCTCGGTCGCGAAGTCCGCGAGTTGGCGGAGAAGTATATCCCCGGTGCTCGCATGAAACTGATCGGCGCCGATGAAGAAGAGGGCGGCATGGTCCTCAGCGTTCAGGGCGGCGAAGCCGTTGTCATCACGCGGCTGGACGAAGATACCCTTAAGGACGCACAGGTGGTTGTACTCGCCGGCACAGCGAAAGCCAGCCGCAAGACCTTTGACCTAGTGTCGAAGTGGGACCATCGTACCGCCATCGTAGACGCCACGCATACGCTGGAAGACAATGCACACGCACGTCTGCGCGCCCCCATGGCAGAACCGGATGGTCTTGCCGCGGTGGACGGCGCGATTCACGTCGTCGCGCATCCCGCAGCAATCGCGCTCGCTATCTTCTTCCGCCGTCTGCATGCGGCACATCCGGTGCGGCGCGCCGTCGTCCAAATCTTTGAACCTGCCAGCGAGCGCGGTCAGCGCGGCTTGAATGAGCTGCAACAGCAAACCACCGGACTGCTCAGTTTCCAAAAGCTGAACAAAGAAGTCTACGACGAGCAAGTCAGTTTCAACCTGCTGTCCCGTTATGGAGAAGATGCGCCCGTCGCGCTGGGTGACATTGAAACCCGTATCGAACGTCATCTGGCTTCACTGCTTTCACGCCTCGGCGCCATTCCCATGCCGTCGCTGCGGCTGGCGCAAGCGCCTGTGTTTCACGGCTACACGTTCTCCCTATGGGTGGAGTTCGAACAGAATCCCGGGCCGGACGCGCTGGCCGCAGCGTTGTCGAGCGATCTCATCGAGGTTCGCACCGGCAGCCAGGAGCCGCCAAACAACGTCGGATCCACTAACCAGAGCGGCCTGCTGGTAGGTTCCATCGAAACCGACCGCAACCATCCGCAAGCTGCCTGGTTCTGGACGGTTGCCGACAACCTGCGTCTGATGGCTGACAACGCGATGATGGTGGCGCAGTCGTTGCTAACTCCGGAGAGCGCTGAATGAAGCAGTTGCTGGTGGCTGCGGTAACACTGGCATCCCTCACCGGATGCGGCTATCACGTCAGCGGCCATGCCGACCTGCTGCCGAAGAAGGTGAAGACGATTTGTATTCCCGCCTTCGGGAATGTGACGACGCGATACAAGCTGAATGACCGTCTGCCCGCAGCCCTGACGCGTGAGTTTATCAGCCGCACGCGGTACCGCATCGTCGCCGATCCGCGCGAAGCCGATGCGATCTTAAACGGAACCGTCGCCAACTTCTTCTCCAGTCCCACGGTCTTCGATCCCGCCAGCGGCCGCGCCAGTGGAGTGCAGGTCTACGTGTACCTCCAGATCACTCTCCGCGATCAGGCGAGCGGCAAGGTTCTCTACTCCCAACCGAACATGGAATTTCGCCAGCGCTATGAGATCAGTGTCGATCCGCGAGCGTTCTTCGATGAAAGCGACAGCGCACTCGACCGCCTCAGTCAGGACGTGGCGCGCACCGTGGTCAGCGCCATCCTCTCGAGTTTCTAATGACGCCCGATCAATTCCTCACGCAGATCCGCAAGCAGCCCGCACCCGTCTACCTCTTCCTGGGGCCGGATGGCTTTCAGCGTAACCGCTGCCGCAAAGCCTTGCTGGAGCGCGTGCTGCCCACGGGCGATGTGGAGAACGGCTTCACCCGGCACGACCTGGATGACATCTATTTGGATGAGGTAATCGACGACGCACGTTCCTTGTCGCTATTCGCTTCGGAGCGTCTGATTTGGGTTTCAGGTGCGGAGTCGGCCCTGCCTCGCGGCCGTGCCGCAGCCGCCGAGGATGACGACGATTCCCCTGGTGGCAAAGAGTCATCCGGTACCGCGCTGGCAGCCTACGTCAAGGATCCCTCGCCCGGGACCGTTTTAATCTTCGATTCGAATCGCTACGATTTTGACGGCGAGGACAAGACAAAGCAGGAGCGGGTACGTAAGTTTTACTCCGCCATTCCCAACGCGGTGGAGTTCCCGCACTACACGCCGCAGGAGGCGAGAACGCTCGCTCAGAGCCTGGCCCGGGAAGCGAAGTTGAAGCTGGGCGCCGATGAAGTGGAACTGTTGATTGAAGCGCTTGGTGCGGATGCATCGCGCATTGCCACTGAGATCGAGAAGCTCAGCCTTTACGCAGGTGGGCGTGCCATCACCACGGACGAACTCGCGTCGCTGATTCCCAACGCGCGGGCTACGACCATCTTCGCGCTGGTGAATGCACTGGCGCGAAAGGACCGCATGACGTCGTTGGGCCTGTTGGATACTCTGGTCCGAGAGGGCGAATACCTGCCGCTGGCGCTGACGTTCCTGGGAACTCAGTTTCGCCTGGCGTTGGTGGCGCGCGAAGCAGGCTTACGAAACGCATACGACATCCAAGGGTATTTCACGAAGATGGGTACGCCCATGTGGCGCCAGCGCGCCGAACAGGTGCAGCAGACGATGTCGTCCTTTTCCAAACCGAAACTGGAGAAAGCGATTGCCCGCGTCTTTGCGGCTGACCGTGCCCTCAGAGACACGCGTCCCGACGATCGCATCGTGATGGAGGAGTTCGTGCTGGGACTAACGGACTGAAGGGTTATTGGGGGGCGCATTTTAGGGAACGAGCCCGCAAGAGAAAATCGTTTAGGCAGCAGCGGGAGCGGAGATTGTTGAATTCTCCCAGGCTCTTTACTCCTAATAAAACCGACAAAATTGAATTCCAGCACTTCGCGGATGCGTGAGCGCGCAGCGTAGCACCTTCTTCCCGTGACAAGGTCATAGGAAGAACTGCGCACGACATATTTGGGCGAACCGCTAACGCCCTCCCCATAGGTCGTCCATTCCCATTTTCACGGCAGCTATAGCGATAGAACCTGTATGATGGATCACGCTCGACAACCTGGCGCCATTGATTAATTAATGGACCTGGGGAGTGCCCCCGATGAAAAACCGTACTTACTGGACTGCTCGCCTGAGCTCTGGAACACCTTTCGGAACCACGATCTTGATGGCCGTTGCTGTCATGCTTGCAAGTGGGAGTATCACCAAGGCTCAGTCCGTAAGTTGGGTTCGGGCCAGGATAGATAGTTCACCTTCCGCGCGTCTAAGCGCCGGAATGGCATTCGATTGGCAGACAGGGACCACCATCCTCTTCGGCGGGGCCACCCCAAGCGGGCAAAAGTTCAGCGACACATGGGTTTGGCGCAACGGTTGGTATCAAGTGACTCCCGCGACATCTCCCCCCGCCCGCCAAGGTCCTGGAATGGTTTGGGACGGTGCGTCTGGAAATATTGTGCTCTTCGGCGGGCTTGATATGCACGGCGCCTTTCTGAATGACACATGGCTTTGGAACGGCAGAAACTGGATACAGCAATTTCCGCTGGTCTCTCCGCCCGGCCGCCTGCTCGACGGCGAGGGCATGACTTACGACGCCGCCACGCACACCGTTGTCCTGTTCGGAGGCACCAACGGCGTGAATGTTTGTTTAGCAGACACTTGGACTTGGGATGGGATCGCCAAAACCTGGACACAGCATTTTCCTACGACTAACCCATCGCCCCGCCGGACCCTCGATCGCCTGCGGGCG
>JBDTMC010000058.1:0-24490 GCA_039934475.1 Bryobacteraceae bacterium
GCCGAGAGCGAGCGGGAACCGTCCGCCCGAGAGCGCCCACACGGCGAACGGCGAGTGGTGTTGGTGATTGGCGAAAGCAAAGACAGCGGCAGCGAGGCGAAGCTGGCAGATGCGGTCCTCGACATTCAACGTTCCGGCCTTACGCTATTTCACGCGACATTCTCTGCCTGGGTGACTCCGTTCACCACGAAAGCCAGTGAGCTGCCTCGCTCAAGCGGCGGGAGCGGCGACATCCTGGCCGCGCTTGGTGAACTGGTGCGCCTGGGCAAGGGGAACGCGGCTGAGGCACTGGCACACGAATCCGGTGGCCGCGTGCTCTCCTTCGCTACGCTGAAGGCGTTGGAGCAGATTCTCACCCACGTCGGGGAAGAAGTACACAGCCAGTATCTGATCAGCGCGGCGGCGTTGAAGGAACCGGAGGGGTTTCACAAAGTGGAAATCCGGGTGCGCGACCGCCCCGCGGCAATCATCCGCGCCAGACCCGGATATTGGGTTGTTCCCTAAAACCTAAAAACGATACTGAAGTTTTCACTTGACAATTAGATCGCCTGAATCAATACTGAAGTCAGAACTTCAGTATTACGCGAAAGGAAAACCCAATGGAACAATCTGTGATCCACAGCACGTTTGTCATCGAGCGGAACTATCCGAAGCCGCCCGAAACCGTCTTCGCCGCGTTTGCCGATCCAGCCCTAAAAAGCCGCTGGTTCGCCGAGGCGGAGAGCCACGATATTGAGGAGTTTGAGATGGACTTTCGCGCCGGAGGCGTAGAGATTCTTCGCTACCGGCTGAAGCCTGGAACTCCATTCCCCGGCGCCGTCCTCAGCAATGAGGGAAGCTATCAGGACATTGTGGCCAATCGCCGCGTGGTCACTGCTTCTACGATGAGCTTCGGCGACAGGCGCATCTCGGCGTCGCTGGTCACAGTCGAGTTTCTGGCGTCTGGCAGTGGAACCGACGTAATTTGCACCCATCAGGGGGCGTTCTTCGAGGGGTCCGACGGCCCTCAAATGCGAGAGGCGGGTTGGCGCAGCCTGTTCACAAAGCTGGACGCGCAGTTGACGCAATAGGTCCAGGGATGCCCAGCCCCAAGGTGAATATCGACCGCGTATTTCACGCTCTTGGCGACCCTACGCGCCGGGCGCTGGTGGAGAAGCTCAGTGCAGGGCCGCTTTCTGTCTCGAGTTTGGCGACCCCGCTCGACATCACCTTGACGGCCGTCGCCCAACACTTGCAGATACTCGAGGAGAGTGGACTGGTGCGCACCGAAAAGATAGGGCGCGTGCGCACCTGCCGCATCGATCCCGCAGGCTTTGCGGCGCTAGAGAAATGGATCCGCGATCGGCGTTCGATGTGGGAGCGGCGTTTGGACCGCCTAGGCGACTTACTCTCCGGGTCTTGATAGTGGTCAGGCCGGCAGACCCGCCGCCTTCATCCATTCGCGCAGCAGCGCCAGGTCGCGCCGCATCGCTTTCCACGCTACATCCAGCTCTATAGTGGGCTTGCTGGAACCGGTGTCGATTCCACCCAACGGATACTCGTAGTGCAATTGCACCGGGCCGCTAAAATCAGCCTCGCGAACAAGTTTCAGGAACTGGCGAAAATCCACCATGCCTTCGCCCAAGGGCTTCCATAGCGGCTCCCACTCGCCCTTCTTATCGCGGCCGAATACGAAGTCCTTGATAGCAAGTCCGCGGGATAGTGGCAGCGCCAGGCGGCTGGTATGCTGCCACCCGCCATAGCCGCCTTCCACCACCGCATGCCCGATATCGAAATTGAAGCTGACCTGTTCCGGCGAAAGGTCCTTGATCAGATACCAGACATCCCAGATGCCCGCGCCCACCTGCTGCGGCCCGGAGTGCGGGTGATACATCGCCGTCATGCCTAAGTCGCGATTCAGCGCCGCCAGTTCCTTCACCCTCGGTTTGAAGCTCTCTAGCTGCGACGCAATCGGCTTCGACAGATCATACCGGAAACTGCCCCACCGGTAGCGCCGAATGCCCAGCTCCGCCGCGGTCTTCAAGACAGTCTCGGCGTGTGGTGTACGGGCATCCACGATGTCGCTAGTGATCATGCCGACGTCGCTGCCGGCCTTGCGAATGACTTCTACGGCCGCAGGCAGATCGTCCGCCACGCGCTCCGGCAGAACGTGCGCGCCCTTTCGCACGCACAAATCCACGCCATCAAAGCCCAGCTGTGCAGTCATCTCGCCCATCCGCTTCACATCGAAGAACTGCATAAACTTCGACATCAGAACGATGGGCAGCCGCTTGGGCTCGGCGGCCGCCAGAGGCCCTGCCATGCCCACGGCGGCCACCGTCTTCAGAACATCGCGGCGAGTCATGCCGCTACACCACGTACGGCTTGCGATAGTCGCGTGTCAGCATCTTGTTCGCTTCCGCGTCGTCCACGAACTTACCCTTGCCATCCAGCGCCAGCTTCCGGCCCACCCGGTAGCTGATGTTGGTCAAGTGGCACAGATCGGCCGACATCGCCCCAATCTCGATCTCCGCGTGCAGGCTTTGCCGGTTGCGACTCTTCACCGCCTCCAGGAAGTTCTTCATGTGGAGTTTGGTGTCGTCTTCTTCCTGGCTTTTTTCCTCCATCACTTTTTCATTGCCTTCGCCTTTGTAAACTGTGAAGCGATCGCCGTCCAACCACATCCAGCCGTCGGCGCCCAGAAACAGATTGCCCACGGTGTTGCCGGCCTTCACGGGCAGGCCGCCGTCAGGCGCAGTCAAAATCCCGCGAACTTCAAACTGAAGTTCCTTATCGCCGTAGTCAAAGCTGGCCAATTGGGTATTCGGCGTCTCTTGGTCATCGTCGTAAATGTACTTGCCGCCCGTGCACACTACCGACTTTGGCCACGTAACGCCAAGGCCCCAGCGCGCGATGTCCATTTCATGAACGCCCTGGTTGCCGATATCGCCGTTGCCGGTATCCCAGAACCAGTGCCAGTTGTACTTGAAGCGGTTCATCGTGAACGGCCGCATCGGCGCAGGTCCGAGGAACATATCCCAATCGACACCCGCCGGCACAGGCTCCGCGGGTGTCTTGCCGATGCTCTTGCGCCGCTTGTAACAGAACCCCTTTGAGAGATACACCTTGCCGATGACGCCCTCATTCAGCAACTGCACCGCCTTGATCTTGTGCGGGACGCTGCGTCCCTGCGAACCCACCTGCACCATGCGATTGTACTGTCGCGCGGTGTCGATCATACGCTGGCCTTCGTAGATGTTGTGGCACGCCGGCTTCTCCACGTAGACATCTTTACCGGCTGTGCAGGCCCAAATCGTTGTCAGCGCGTGCCAGTGATTCGGAGTCGCCGTGGACACGGCATCCACGTTCTTGTCATCAAACAACGCGCGCATGTCGCCATACTCGGCGGCCTTGCTCTGGCCTGCCTTCCCGACGCTCGCCTGCGCCTTCTCCCGGGCCGCCTGGTTGACATCGCACAAGGCAATCACCCGCGCTTCGGGCAAGCCCAGATACTCCTTCAGGTGCGCCGTGCCACGGCCGCCCAGCCCAATGATGCCCATCTGCACGCGGTCATTGGCGCCCAGTACGCGCGTCGCGGCCGCCGCATAAACTGCGCCTTGAAAGAAGCTTCTTCGTGTGAGTTCCGCCATAGGTCAGTCCTCCGTCTATTTCTTTGGTAGAGCAAAAGCGACATAAGTGCCGCCTGAGGGAGCTCCCGATTTCCCGCCCCCGGCTGCGATCACAACAAACTGCCGTCCGTCGGTTTCATACACCGCCGGAGTTGCATTCCCGGCGAAAGGCAGCGTGTATTCCCACAGCAACTCGCCGGTTGTTTTATCGTACACATGAAACTTGCGATCGTGATTGGTGGCGCCAATAAACAGCAGCCCGCCGGCCGTCACCACGGGGCCTCCATAGTTCTCCGTGCCGGTGTTCTTCAGGCCTTTGGCCGCCAGTTCAGGAAATTCGCCGAACGGAATCTTCCACGCGATCTCGCCCGTGTCGAGGTTGATCGCGTTCAACGTGCCCCAGGGCGGCTTGATCGCGGGGTACCCATCAGGGTCAACGAACTTGTTGTAGCCATCCATGGTGAATTTCAGATCCATCGGTGAGATGACGTGCGCCACATCCACGGCCTCGTCCTCCTCGCCTGAGATTGCGTAGCGGGCGATAGCCTTGCGCTCGCCGCCGCTTAACTCTGAGAACGCCGGCATGCGGCCCGCCCCCTCTCGAATCAGTTTCACCACATCGCCATCGGAGTACCGTTTGGCCAGGTTCACCAGCGAAGGAAACTCCGGCGGCGTCCCTTTGCGATCCGCACGGTGGCAACTCGCGCAGTGACGCTGATACAACTGATGGCCATTCTCCTTGCTCACCACCTTGGGCTGGTCCACGATGCGCAAGATCCACGCCATCTCATTGGCGTTCACATAGTACAGCCCGCTCTCCGGATCGAAAGCCTGGCCGCCCCACTCCGCGCCGCCATCGAAACCAGGAAACACGAACGTGCCTTCGTGGCTGGGAGGCGTGAACTGCGGCCCAGTCTTGGATTTCCGGAATTGCGCCAGCGCGGCGGCGTGCGCCTCCGGCGTGCGGTCGGTCAAGATGTCTTCGGTCACTTGCTGGCGTGCAAAGGGCGGCGGCTTCAGAGGCAAAACCTGTGGTGACGACAACACTTCACCGTCCACTCCGTGTTGGTCCACCTTACGCCACTCGACGGGAAATAGGGGCTTGCCCGTCTTTCGGTCAAACACAAAGACGAAGCCGGACTTCGTGGCCTGCGAAACCGCATCCACCAGCTTACCGTTGCGCTTCACGGTGATTAGGCTTGGCGGCGTCGGCAGGTCACGGTCCCAAACATCATGCTTCACGAATTGAAAATGCCACAGGCGTTTGCCCGTTTTCGCATCCAACGCCAACAAACAATTCGCATACAAATTGTCGCCTGCCCGGTTGGCTCCATAGAAGTCGAATGCCGCGGACCCAGTGGGTACAAACACGATACCGCGTGCCTCATCCACCGTCATGCCGCTCCAATTGTTCGCCGCGCCCAAATACTTCCAGCCATCTTTGGGCCACGTCTCGTAGCCTGGCTCGCCGGGATGCGGAATGGTGTGAAAGGCCCACCGCACTTTACCCGTACGCACATCGAACGCCCGTATGTCCCCTGGTGCCGCGGGCAAGCTTTCGCCCGTCAGGCCACCCACGATGAACGTGTCCTTATAAATCACCACCGGAGAGGTTGCCGACATCGGAAAGGTAGAAGGATCGCGTCCCAAGCCTTCCCGCAGGTCGATCCTTCCCTCACTCCCAAACGAGGTGTCCTGCCTGCCTGTATCCGCATCCAGCGAGTAAATCCAATGCCCGTAGCCGAAGAACACCCGTTTGGCTTTCCCGTCACTCCAATACGTGACGCCGCGATTGCGCGACTTGCCGTAGTTCTTGCGATTCTCATCGGGGTTGAAACTCCATTTCACGGCGCCTGTCGCCGCATCTAACGCAACCACTCGCAGCTTCGGCGTGGTGGCATACAACACGCCGTCCACTACTACCGGGTTGCACTGCATTTCCGAGCCCTCGAACGCATCGCCGGTTTCATAGGTCCAAGCCACCTGCAACTCCCGAGCGTTGCCGCGATTGATCTGGTCCAGCGCCGAATAGCGGATGTTCTGTCCGTCCCCGCCCGACATCTTCCAATCGCGAAAGCCCGCGGCAGGCTTCACCCGCTGCTGTCCACTCCCCATCGTGGCGACCATCGCCGCCACCCCCACCACATTCAACCAGCGCATAGGCGATAGCATATCAGTCATGCGTCGCATTCTACTCGCCGCCTCGCTCACGCTGGCTGCCCTCACCGCAGCCGAGCCTGGCTTTCATTCACTCTTCAACGGCAAGAATCTCACCGGATGGAAACTCGTCGGCGGCAAGGGCCCCGGCTATGTAGTGGAGAACGGTGTCATTGTCTGCCCCGCCGATGGCGGCGGCAATCTCTTCACCGAAAAGGAATACGCCAATTTTACGCTGCGTTTTGAGTTCAAACTCACGCCTGGCGCGAATAATGGCATCGGAATTCGCGCGCCCTATGAAGGCGATGCGGCCTTTGTCGCCATGGAGATCCAGGTTCTCGACAATGAGGCGCCTGAATACAAGGACCTTCACAAGGAGCAGTATCACGGCTCTGTCTATGACGTCTTCGCTGCCCGCCGTGGCTTCCTTAAGCCAACAGGCGAATGGAACGTCGAGGAGATCACCGCCAGCGGCCGCCACGTGAAAGTGACGCTCAACGGAACTGTGATCACCGACGCAAACCTGGATGACGCCAAAGACCCCGAGGTGCTGAAGAAGCATCCCGGCCTGGCGCGCACTACCGGCCACATCGGGTTTCTCGGCCACGGCACGCGCGTGGAGTTCCGCAATCTGCGCGTCAAGACTCTCTAACGCCGCCGCCTCTATTGCCGCTGTAACCCCGGGGCGCTCATGATAGGAAGAATGCGTTCCCTGTTGTTCTTCCTCTGGATGGCGCCCTTGTGGGCCCAGGCGCCGATTGCCAAACACGTCGTCGTCATCGGCGTTGATGGTCTGAGTCCCGATGGTCTGCGGAATGCCAAAGTGCCCAACGTGGACACCATGCGCGCCGGCGGAGCTTGGACCTATCACGGACGCGGCGTGATGCCGACTGTAAGCGCACCCAACTGGGCCTCAATGATCATGGGTGCCGGGCCGGAGCAGCACGGCATCACCAGTAACGAGTGGAAGCTCGACCAGTATGATTTCACGCCCACCGTGAAGGGCCCCAGTGGCATCTTCCCCACCATTTTTTCCATCCTCCGCGAACAGCGTAAAGAGGCGACCATCGGCGTCTTTCACCACTGGGATGATTTCTCGCGTCTGGTGGAACCGGGCGTACCCAGCGTAATCGAGCACTACAAAACTGCCCAGGAAACCATGGATCGCGCCGTGGCGTACTTCAAAGCAACGAAGCCCACTCTGCTCTTCATCCACCTCGACCTTGTTGACGACGCCGGTCATGAACACGGCCACGGCACGCCGCAATACATTGCTGCCGTCGAGGAGGCTGACCGCCTGGCGGGCCTTGTTCTTCAGGCCACTAAGGCCGCGGGTGTTGAGAAGGACACCCTGGTGCTGCTCACAGCAGATCACGGCGGCCTCGGCAAGAAGCACGGCGGTAACACCATGGCTGAACTCGAAATTCCATGGGTGGCGCAAGGGCCAGGCGTACGCCGTGGCCACGAGATTACAGCGCCAGTGAACACGTTCGATACTGCCGCCACCATCGCCTTCGTCCTTGGCTTGAAGCAGCCGTATGACTGGATCGGACGCCCCGTTTCCGAGGCGTTCGGGCGGTAAGCTCGACGCTGTGACGTTGGATGGGGACGTGTGGTCCCGTTGTTTATCACCATGGCCGTGGCGGCGTACCGCGTGGCGGTTCTCCATCGGGTTGCGGCAGAATAAGACTTCGATGGATCGCAAACTGCTCTTCACACCCGGACCGCTCACTACCAGCGACACAGTAAAGCAGGCGATGCTGGTGGACCTCGGCTCGCGTGATCGGACTTTTCTGAATGTGGTGTGCCAGATCCGTCATAAGCTGCTCCAACTGGCTGGCGTGGCCAACGCGGACTACGAAGCGGTGCTGATGCAAGGCAGCGGGACCATGGGTATCGAATCGGTCGTCTCATCAGTGATCCCTCCAGACGGTTCTCTGCTTGTGCTGTCCAACGGCGCATATGGCCGCCGCATCGCGCAAATTGCACGCCGCCTTCGCATCACAACGCACCTCGTGGAATTCCCTGAGGATCAGCCATTACCCGCGGATTGCCTGCGGCACGCGCCGCCGGCGACGCACGTTGCCGTGGTTCATTGCGAGACTTCGACGGGCGTTCTGAATCCGGTGGAGGAAATCGCGGCGGAAGCACGGCGCGCCGGTGTGTCCTGCTTCGTCGATGCCATGAGCAGCTTTGGTGGAGTGCCTGTGGAACTGCGCGGTTCCGGCATCGACTACCTGGTCAGTTCCGCCAACAAGTGTGTGGAGGGCGTACCGGGATTCTCGTTTGTCATCGCCCAGCGCGACGCGCTCCTGGCCACGGAAGGCTGGGCGCGGACCACGGCCCTCGACCTTCTGGCGCAGTGGAAGGGCTTCGAAGCTGATGGGCAGTTCCGCTTCACGCCGCCCACTCACGCACTGCTCGCGTTCCACCAGGCGCTCATCGAACTCGACGACGAGGGCGGCGTCAGTGCGCGCGCGGCACGCTACAAGGCTAACTACGACACGCTGGTCGCGGGAATGCGCGAACTCGGCTTCGCCGAATATCTTCGCCCCGAATACCAAAGCCACATCATCACAGCGTTTCGCTATCCTCAGAGCCCAGCGTTCGACTTCCCTCGTTTCTACGAATCTCTCAGCGCTGCGGGCTTCGTGATCTATCCTGGGAAGGTGAGTTCGGCCGACTGTTTCCGCATTGGCACCATTGGGCGTCTTTTTCCCCGCAACTTCACCGGACTGCTCGGTGCCATGCGAAACGCCCTGTCCGATTTAGACTCTAACTAGGGAGGATTCTGGGTATGGCTCTCTCCACCGAATCGCTGGCCGCAGGTTTGTCCGCTTTGTCCGCCGCCCGCGCGGCTACCGATGAGATCTTTCACCTGGTGCAGCCGGGCTGCTTGTACGATCGCCCGATACCCGAACGGCATCGCTTGGTCTTCTACGTGGGGCACGTCGAAGCTTTCGATTGGAACCTCATCGCGCGCCGTGAGTTTGACGTGGCTCCGTTCCACGCCGATTTCGATCGGCTCTTTGCGTTTGGCATCGATCCCGGCCCCAACGGTCTTCCGACCGACAAACACTCCGATTGGCCGGAACACGCCGCAGTCCTCGATTACGTCCAGCGTTCCCGGCGCAAGATTGACGAACACTGGGAAGACACTCCTGAGCAGCTACGCTGGGTGGCTCTGGAGCACCGGCTGATGCATGCCGAAACGCTGGCCTATATGCTGCACAATTTCCCATTGACCAAGCTGGTGCGGCCGCACGGTTACAGCCCCGAAACTTCCGCCGGTGAGGTGGAGGCCGCGTCATTGGAGATACCCGCTGGCAGCGCCACGCTTGGGCATTCCCACGACGGCGGCTTCGGCTGGGACAACGAATACGACCAACACACGGTGGACGTCCCGGCCTTCTCCCTCGGGAAATACAAGATCACCAACGGTGAGTACCTCGACTTCGTAAACACTGGCGCGCCGGCGCCACACTTCTGGGTGCGCCGCGGCGGGGAATGGCTCTTGCGCTGCATGTTCTCTGAGATTCCTCTACCCATGGATTGGCCCGTGTACGTGACGCATGAGCAGGCGCTTGCCTATGCCACATGGCTGGGAAAGCGGCTGCCTACGGAGCCCGAATGGCATCGCGCGTCGGCGGCATCAACCGCGAGCAGCGGTAACTTCGGCATGCGCCGCTGGGACCCGGAACCGGTGACTGCCTCGCAGTTTACCGGCAACGGCTGGGAGTGGACGTCCACCATCTTCGGACCGTTCCCCGGCTTTCGCCCCTTTGCGTTCTATCCTGGCTATTCGGCTGACTTCTTTGACGGAGCCCACTATGTGCTGAAGGGCGCCTCACCACGAACCGCGGCCACGTTCTTGCGCCCTTCCTTCCGTAACTGGTTCCGGCCCGATTATCCCTACGTCTACGCTACGTTCCGCTGCGTGGAGCAGGGCCGATGAATCGAAGTCAGTTCGCCGCCGATGTCCAGGAAGGCCTCTGCCGGTCTGGCCAAAAACAATTACCGCCCAACTACTTCTATGACGACCTCGGCACTACGCTGTTTGAAGCCATCACCCTGCTGCCCGAATATGGGCTGGCACGTGCCGATGTGCGATTGATCAAGACTCATGCTCCGGATCTGGCGGCTCTGTGTAATCGAGCCCGCCAGATCGTGGAATTGGGAAGCGGCACTGGCAGTAAAACACGTCCCATCCTGACGGCCTGGAAGCAGGCGCCGTTGTATGTCCCTATCGATGTTTCGCAGGCCGCGTTGGACCGCTGCCGGGCGGAACTGGGTGGTTTCACGGTGCACGGTGTGCAGGGCACGTATCTCGAAGGATTAAAGATGGCTCTGGCCGGGCGAAGTAAGGAGCCTGTCCTGGTGTTGTTTCTGGGAAGCACGATCGGCAATTTCGACCGTGACGATGTAGCGCCTTTTCTGTCCGAAGTTCACGCCCTTCTGCGGTCGGGTGACTGGCTTCTGTTGGGCACTGACCTGGTGAAGGATCACGAGCAGATGCTGCTTGCTTACGACGATCCCACCGGAGTCACCGCGGCGTTCAACCTCAATGTCCTGGCGCGCATCAATCGCGAGTTAGGCGGCAACTTCAACTTGCGCCGCTTCCGCCACGAAGCGCGTTGGAACGAAGAGGGCCGCCGCATTGAGATGCATCTGCGTTCCGAGGGCGAGCAAAGCGTCTGTGTCCCCGGAATGCAAGGCCCCATCGAGTTCCTTGACGGCGAGACCATCTGGACCGAGAGTTCACACAAGTTTGATCTGGCAGAGATCTGTGACGCCGGCATGCGTGGCGGCTTTCACTGCGTAACACGGTGGGTGGATCAGGAGTGGCCGTTTGCAGAGACACTGTTCGTCGCACAATGACTATGAAACAACTGGCACACGACCTTCAGGCAGCCGTCGAGCGGGTGCTGCCCGCATTGCGGGCGATTAGCGAGGAACAAGCATCCATTCCGCCTCCGAAGGGCGGTTGGACGCGCAAAGAGATCCTTGGGCATCTCATCGATTCGGCTGCCAACAACCACCAGCGTTTCGTCCGTTTGCAATTTGAGACAGACTTGCGTCTACCCGGATACCAGCAAGATAACTGGGTCCGCTGCCAGCGCTTTCAGGAACGGCCGTGGGCGGATCTAGTGACGCTATGGCAGGCCTACAACCTGCATCTCGCGCATGTTGTCGCCGCGATTAATCCGGCTGTCTTGGGCAACGGCTGGCATGGGCCGGAGGGCTATCTCACGCTGGAAGAGATCGTCGGTGATTACCCTCGGCACATGCACCATCACCTCAAGGAGATCACGGCAAATTGAGTTATCGCGCCGCCGCGTTGGTGCTTTCGGTGTCGTGCGGAATTACCGGATTGCCGTCGCGTCCCGTGGTCTTGGCCACCCAAGCGGCGGCGGGCACCCGCTCCTGCAACAGCAGTTCCACGGCCTGCACTATTGGGTCGGCATGGAAACGGCGCTGCATCGCGCCGCAGTGGATCGCGTTGTCTATGGCGACCAGCGTCATTCCAAGGTGATGCGCCATGAAACTGCGAACCGGTTCTCCCTTGTCGCCGTTGAATTGAATCGCGTCGTAGTACCCGTAATCGCCCAGCCATCCCCGGCGCGATTGCAGGCGCAGGTTCTTCAGCGCCGCGCGCGGATTGATCGGCAGAGCCAGTGCCGCGGCATAGGGAGCGATCACCACACGATCCGGATGATCGTTCCGTAACGCCAGCGGAGGGAGGCCAAAGGCGTGGTACTGATAGTTCCCATCGCTATCGCGATCGAGAAAGGCCGACTCGGAAACCCCCCACGGAATCCGCCGTTCCTTAGCGTACGTCTGCTGGCAACGAATGACGGTGCGGGTGGCGCGATCAAGCAGCGTGCCCGGCCAGTTCTTCATCCACAGGCTGGGCATCAGGTATTCAAACATGGTGCCGCTCCAACTCAGCAGAACACGGTGTCCCCCATAGCTGGTCATCGTGCGGCCAAGGTGAAACCAGTGTTCCTGGGGGATATCGCCCTTCGCGATAGCGAGGAAACTTGCGGCTCGAGCCTCTGACGCAAGAAGGTCGTAGTGCGTTCCATCGAGTCGTCCGGACTGGATGTCCATTCCTGTGGACAACAGTTTCTTGCTCCGGTTGTAGAGGAAGCTGAAATCCATGTTCTCGAACCAGCGGCCAGCGTCGCCTGCGATGTCGCGCAACTGCGTTTCGACTTCCGTCGATTGGGAGCTGGAGGCGTATTCCAGGCTGCCTTGCTTCAGCGTGATGAGCGCGGCGGCGAGGTTGCCGCTATCGACAGTGGAAACAAAGCCAGGCCACGACGCCTCCAGTGTGCCGGTCTCGTACCAGTTATGGAAGTGGCCGCGGAAGGTCTCCAGGCGCTCCATCGTATCCAGCGTGTGCCGCGTTCGAGTGACAAAGCCTTCCACCGTAATCAGGCCCAGATCGAGCGCAGCCAGGTTGGCATTCAGCTGCAGGCCGAGGTTGGTAGGCGAGATGCGGCGCGCGATTTTTTCGGAGTCCTGTTGGAAATTGTCGGGAATCAGCCAGTGATCGGCTGCGGTGCAGAACGTCTCGAAGTAGCTCCAGGTGCGCTCGGCAACGTCCATTAGGAATGTGACATCGCTTTCCTTTGAGATACCGCGAGCGGGCCGGATGACCGCGTTCAGCCAAATTGCCGCCACCGGAGCCAGAACCCACGTCGCGATGACCGGCAAGGAGGGCAAGACGGCGTCGGAGTGCAGCAGGCCGACCACGGCAATCAACCCCGCCGAAAGCACAGCGGAGATCCAGAGATACCGATGCAGGCCTCCGCTGCCCGTACTCTCTGCCTCGGCTGCGCTCTCCCACTCCAGTAGGTTGTGACGTGTGATGGTACGGACGATGGTGCGGACAATCGCATCCACCATCAGCAGAGCCTGGTGCGCCAGGAACGTCAAAGTAAGGGCCGTGTTGAGGTGGGCGGCGATCAGCCGGAAGCCCGCCTCTCGGAAATGGACACCCCATAGCGAAGGCTTCGGCAAGCGCGGAACGGTGAGCAGAAATTCTACCCACGCGGGAAGCA
Organism: Bryobacteraceae bacterium; assembly: GCA_039934475.1. Lineage (GTDB taxonomy): Bacteria > Acidobacteriota > Terriglobia > Bryobacterales > Bryobacteraceae > JBDTMC01. The sequence goes on from JBDTMC010000058.1 coordinate 12,833, forward strand.
CCAGCATAGCGATGACAGCCATACTCCAGTACCGCGGACCGCCGGGGAGAAAGGTCCAGCCGGCTACTAGCAACAGGAACGTGGTGATTTCGATGAGGCTGCGGCGCAGATTGTCGAAGATCTTCCAGCGAGAGATCAATGGCAGGGGATTGGGTCCGAAAGAGCCGTCATATTGTGGAACGCGCGGCAACATCCAGAGAATTACCTGCCAGTCTCCACGCACCCAGCGGTGTTTCCGTTTGCTGTACGCGCCGTAGTGCGAGGGGTAATCGTCGATGACTTCAATATCGGTGACAAGGCCGGCGCGGGCGTATTCACCCTCCAGTAAATCGTGACTCAACAGAGCATCGTGCGGGAAGCGGTGCGCCAGAACCTGTTGGAACGCGCGGACGTCGTAGAGACCTTTGCCGGTGTAGATGCCGGCGGCGAACAGATCCTGATAGACGTCTGAGACGGCGGTGGTGTAGAGGTCGATTCCGGTTTGGCCTGAATAGATGCGTGCCAGTCGCGAGCGGCCAGCGGAATGCACACTAATGCCCACGCGCGGTTGAAGGATGCCATACCCGCGAACGACGGTTCGGGTCACCGGATCGACAACAGGACGGTTCAGAGGGTGTGCAATGGTGGCCACCAGTTTACGGGCGGCGTCCCGGGGCACCTGGGTGTCGGTGTCGAGCGTCAGCACATAGCGGACACGCGGCAGCACTGAGAGGTCGCCTTCAGTGACCGTGTACCCGTTCCCTTCGCCGCACAGCAGGTTGTTGAAGTGGATCAGCTTGCCGCGCTTGCGTTCCCAACCCATGAACGTGAACTGGCGCGGATTCCATTCACGCGCGCGATGGAAGAGATAGAAGCTATGTCCGTAGCGCTGGTTCAGTGCGCGAATACCTTCCGCGCACTGTTCCACCAGTTCCTGGTCGTCCGGTGCGGGTTCGGGAGCGTCGGGGAAGTCCGTGAGCAGGCCAAACGACAATTGGGGATCGCGATTGGCGAGGAAACGCACTTCGAGATCCTCCAGCAACTGGGTGATGAACTTGCCCGAAAACAGCAGCGTTGGCACCACGATCATTGTGTTGCAGTCTTTCGGGATGCCTTCTGAAAAGTCGAGTCTGGGCAGGCGGCGCGGCGGCAGCAGTAGCGTCACGATTTGGTTCATCAATGCCACGGCCGCGCCGGTAGCGGGCAGGAAAAGCAGCCAGAACGCGATGAAACGCGGTTCCAGCGAAGAGAGCCGCGAGAGCAGAAGGGCGATGACCCCAAAGGTGGCGAGTTCAATGCCCGCCAGATAGAAGAACTCCGGACGCCGCAGCACCCAGCGGCGAAGAGCGCCCTGCCAGGGCGTACGGCATCCAATGACCTTTTGGAATCCCGCCAGCCCGTCGTCCACAAGATAGTAGCCGACGTGACGGTGGAGGTCGCCACCCGGGGCGGCAGCGGCGTGCTCGACGAGGCGACTGGCGGTTTCCGGTTCGGGGGTGTCCGCAAGGTGAGCAAGCGACGCCAGCGCGTGCCGGTACATATCGCGCGTGGCAAAATCCATGAGCGGGTAGACGCCGGCCGGGTCTGTGCGTAGGATCCGCTCTACGGCGCTCGTCTCTTCAAAGAAGTCCTTCCATGACATGGAGCCGGCGGTCCGCAGGCCAAGGACGCAATTGCGAACGCGATCCGAATCGGGATGGTCCTCAACAGCAAGCGCGCCGAGTTCTTCCAACAGGGCCAATCGCAGCATTGCGCCGAGGGCCCACAATTCTCCCATGGACAGGTCGGCTTGCTGCTCGTAGCCTTGCACGAAGACCGTCACAGCTTCTTCCGTAACCGCGCCCTCCACCGCGAGTACCAGTTCCACAGCGACGCTGTAGACACGAGGGTAGCCGGCGAGTGGGCCATCGGCCAGGCGCGGCAGTTCACCGTAGTAAACCTGCGGCAGGAATTCCCTCACCTCGCGGGCCTGACCCTGGAGGAAGATCTGGTTGTCTACCAGCCAGAAGCCGGCTTCCGGGATTTTGCGGTGGTGCCATAGTTGTTGGTTCCACCTCGCGCACTGGGCATCCAACGCCTTGATGCTGGCGCTGAGCCGGGGAATGAGAGCAAGCGCACGTCCGGCCTTATCTACCGTATGTCCCGTGGCGAGCTTGTACCCTTGAGAGCGTAAGTCTTCGAGAGCGATTGCCATCCTTGTTGCAATTCCTAGCGATAGGCAGATGCCTGGAGTTCGAACATGCCAGCGTAGAGACCGCCGCGCGCGATCAATTGGGCGTGAGTACCCTCTTCTCGGATGCCTCCTCCTTCCAACACGAGAATCCGGTCAACCATGCGCACCGTTGAAAAACGGTGCGAAATGAGGACAGCCATTTTGCCTCGCGTAAGATCGGCGAAGCGCTGGAAAACCTCGAATTCGCTGCGGGCGTCAAGGGCAGCGGTGGGCTCATCGAGGATCAAGACCTGAGCGTCGCGCATGTAGGCGCGGGCGAGGGCGAACTTCTGCCACTCGCCACCACTCAGGTCTACGCCTCCTTCAAAGCGCCGGCCGAGCATCTGGTCCATACCGTTGGGGAGCTTCCGCAAGACCTCTTCGGCCATACTCTTTTGGGCCGCATCAGCCAGACGCGCCGCGTTGAAGCGCTCCTCAATGCGGCCAACGGCAATGTTGTCGCGCGCCACCATCTCATAGCGCATGAAGTCCTGGAAGATGACACCGATCTCGCGGTTAAGGCTTTCGATGTCGTATTCGCGCAGGTCGACGCCATCCAGCAGAATGGAGCCGGCGGTGGGATCGTACAGCCTCGCCAGAAGCTTCACGATGGTCGTCTTCCCTTGGCCGTTTTCGCCAATCAGAGCCAGGCGGCACCCAGGTTCCAGGCGCAGGTTCAAGCCATTCAAGATCATGCGCGACGAGCCCGGGTAGTGGAACTCAACGTTGCGGAACTCAAAGCCGTCGCGCATCGGACGGGGTGCGGGGATGGACCCGGCGTTGGTGTGGATGCGCGGCTGAACCCCGAAGAAGACGATGAGGTCAGTGAGAAAGAGGGATTGGTCGGCAATGCTGGAGAACGTGGAAAACAGCGCGGAGATGTTGCCCGCGGAGGAGGCGATGGCGCCGGCCAGGAACGTGAGTTCGCCGATAGTGATGGCGCCAGTCAGCGCCTGGTAGACCACTACGGTGTAAGAGCCGTAATAGCCGAGGCTGCCGAGGAGGGCGAGCAGTGAACCGACGATAACGCGGCGTTTGGCCAGTGCCCGGTTTTCTCCGATGATGGCGTCAGTGATATCGCGGTAACGAGTGAGCAGCCACGGGCCCAGTCCGAAGATCTTCACTTCCTTGGCGCTCTCACGGCTGGAGCCCAGCACGCGGAGGTAGTCCAGTTCCCGGCGGCGGGCGGTTTGTCCATGCGCCAGCGTATAGCCGAGGAAGGCGAAATGGCTTTCCCCTAAGAACGCCGGAACCACAGCCGCGACTAATACGACCAGTAATATAGGCGAGAAAAGAAAGACGCCCGCTGCCATCGAGACCAGGGTGACAAACTGTTGGATCATGCGGCCGATGGCGTTGAGCATGCTTAAGCGATCGGTGGTTTGGACACGGGCGCGCTCCAGCGTGTCGTGAAACGCGGGATCCTCGATGGAGGCCAGGTCGAGCCGCATGGCGTGGCCCATGACGCGAAGGCTGATGTGGCGAGTGAAACGGTCGGCCAGTAAGGCATCGCAGTAGTCGATCAGCCGGCCGAAGATATTACTGACCGCAGCGAGACCGAACTCCGCCGCGAGTAACCACCAGATGGCGGTGGAAAGAGGCGCGGAGTGACTGACAGTGTTCACGATGGTGTCAATGATCTGTTTGGATACCCAGAGCATGGCAACCGGGACTACGCTGGCCAGTACGCGAAAGACTAACCCAAGCGCGACCAGACGCGGCCCCGACTCCCATACGATGCTCAGGACGGGGGGGATGTTTCGCAGAGCCGCAGTGCGGTCGCGCCAGCTTTCGAGGAACGATTTAGTTTCGGGGGTCATGCGGAGTGCTCCCGTTTCCCGCGAGAATGGAGGGGTGCGAACCTTAGTGTTCTTCCTAATTGCAGCCGTTGCGTCATCTCTAGCTCAAACACCGGGGACGCGGGTTTTGTTAGACGCTCATAACTGTTATCCGCAGGATGGCAAATGGAACGACCGCATTGACCGCGCGTTGGCGACACGTCTGCCGCTGGCGATTGAGCAGGATCTTCACTACATCGGTGGCCGTGTGGTGGTGGCGCATGACAGCCCGCCGACTGGCGCCGAGCCTGCGGTGCGTGACTACTTCTTTGAGCGAATAAGGCCATTAATGGAATCCGCCTTACAGAAGAACGACCGGGCCACGTGGCCGATCCTTGTGCTCAATCTTGATTTCAAGTCCAATGAGCGTCCGCTCTTGGAAGCCGTGTGGAAGCTGCTGGGCGAATACGAGGGCTGGATCACCACGGCCAAGCGAACGGGCAACGGTGCAGCGCAGGAGGCGCTCGAATGGAAACCTCTACTGATTCTAACCGGAGACGCCGAGGAACAGGAGAGGGTTTTCTATGACGAGGTGCCGGTGGGTGGAAAACTGAGGCTGTTCGGCGCGGCGCGTGTGGTGAACGGGTCGCAATGGAACACGCCGCCGGCGATGATGGTGCCCGCGCGGGCGAGTAACTATCGCCGCTGGTGGAACAATCCTTGGAACGTAGTGGAACAGGGCGGGCAGCAGAATGCCGGCGACTGGACTCCGGAAGACGAGTCGCGGCTGATTGCCTTAGTGAACCACGCGCATAAGCATGGCTACTGGATGCGGTTCTATACGCTGAACGGATACACGCCGGCGGAGACGCTGGCGATGGGCACCACGAAGAGTTACAACTTCGCCAGTGAGTTTGCGGCCAAGCAAAGATGGCTGGCGGCGCGCCAAGCCTTGGTGGACTTCATCGCCAGCGACATGTACGAGCAGTTGGCCGCGACGCTGCGCCAATAGGCTATTCGAGGATGCAGATGTCACGCAGGTTGCGATAGTTCTCGGCGTAGTCGAGACCGTAGCCGACGACGAACTCATCGGGGATAGTGAAACCGACATAGTCCGCCGTGATGGGGCGCATGCGCTTCGAGGGCTTGTCCAGCAGGGTGGCGATACGCACAGACTTCGGCTTGCGCTGTTCCAGCACTTTCACGAGGTAGGTGAGGGTGACGCCGGTATCGACGATGTCCTCCACTACCACCACATTGCAGCCCTCGATGGAGATATCGAGATCCTTTGTCAGCTTCACCTCGCCCGAGGACGTCTTCCCCTTGCCGTAGCTGGAGATGCCGATGAAGTCGATCATGGCGGGGCGGCTCAAGGCGCGCGCCAGGTCGGCGAGAAAGATGAAGGAGCCCTTGAGGATTCCGATGATATGGATAGGGCCGTTGCCGTGGTCGGCCTCGATCTGCGCACCCATTTCAAGGACGCGCTTCTGAATGCTCTCCGCGGAGAGGAGCACGCGGAGGTTCGGTTCGGGCATATCCTAGTCTGCCACGTGGAGGCGAAGGCTTGGCGGACCGATATGGATGTGCGGGGCAGTGGCTTTGCGGGCGATGGCGGCGCGGAAGGCGAAGTAGGGGATCTTCTGCGATTCGAGGTAGCCGAGCAACCAGCGGCCTTCGGTGGTATCCGGGCTGAGGGCGACATCTACGCGGTCGCGATGATCGTAGCCCAATGAGCGGTGAATGGCGGTCATGCCGTTGGCGCTGATGGGCAGGTCGCGCCCGAAGTGCTTCATGTAGGAGAACTCGATGCGGCGGAGTTGCGATTCGCGGAAAACGCCGGAGCCGTCATAACGGACGGCCAGCGGGCTTGGCGTGCTGTTGATAGTTGCCTCTTCGGACTTGGCGAGGGCCGCCAGTTCCTTGAGCAGGGCGGTGCGCTGCTCGGCCAGCGTCACTGTCTTCTGACGGAACTCGAGTTCCTCAAGGTCGGCAATCGAAGACGTCCGGGGGCGGGCACCGACTTCCACTAACTTTTGCGAGATCTGGACCTTGGCCACCTGACGGTCGTACATGCGTTTAGCGGCGGCAATCATCTCTTCGCACTGGTCTTCGGTCAATTCTTGAACAGTCAAGGAGCCGTAGAGGGTGTGCTTGAGGATCTCCTGGTCGCGCGCCTCGTCGCGGGCATTCTCTGCTTCGATGAGACGGTTGCGGGGCAACGCGCCCATTTCCACTAGCTGCCGGATCTTCTCGATATCCTTTATCTGGTCAGTACCCGGGGAGCCGTCGGGCATCTGCGCCAACGCGCAGCCGGCGACGAGGCACACCGCTAACCAAGTTAGAAAATACCGCATCTATGTCTCTATTGTAGTACGATCAACGTAGGAGATTGTTCCCTTATTCCCTTGCCTAAGCAGTTACACGAGACCCCGGATCCCGGGACGCTAGAGACCCCGCCCACCTGGCAGATTGCCGCACACGCCGCTGAATCGAGGAAGGCCGAGGACATCAAAGTACTCGATCTACGCGAGATCACGTCGTTTGCGGACTACTTCCTGGTGTGTTCGGGCTCCAACCAGCGGCAGATCCAAGCCATCAGCGACGCCATTGGTGCGGAGATGAAAAAATACGGCGAAACTCCGGTGAGCTGGGAAGGCTTCGGCACCGCCGAGTGGGTGCTGATGGATTACGGCGACCTCATCGTCCACGTCTTCTCAGAGAAGGCGCGCGCCTACTATGACCTGGAACGGCTGTGGCGTCACGCTAAAGACGTACCGGTTCCTGCACTCGAGCTACCGTAGTCAGCACCGCTCCGGCGGCGACCGCGTCGGCGAGGGTCTTCTCTGAATCGGCCTCGGCCAGGCTCTTCACCGCGTCCGTAACCAGCTCCACCCGTGCGCCCGTACTGCGTAACAGCCCCAGCACGGCGAAGCGCACACAGTACTCCGTCACCACTCCATAAACCACGTAGCGTTCGGCGCCGAGGCGCGCCAGGATAGCGGGCAGTTCCGGGTTGGTGAAGCAGTCCAGGGCTTGCTTCTCCACGATGATCTGCTGCGCTCCTCCACCGAGGATTGTCCCAGCGGGCTTGCGCTGGCCAATCGTTCCTGAGATGCAGTGCGGCGGCCAGACTTTGAACTCAGGGTCGGTTTCGGCGTGGGCGTCGGTAGTGGAGACCACCGGGATACCGAGGGCCGCGGCCTGCTGGTTAAGATGGACGATGCGACCGACGATGTGTTCGGCTCCGGGGACATAGAGCGCGCCGGAGGGATAGACGAAGTCGAGCTGGGTGTCGACGTCGAAGTAGACGGTTTTCATCGGAAGACTCCGAAGCGGGGGCGCAGGTGCTCGGCGAGTTGGAGGAGTTCCTCGCTGACTTCCACGGGCCAGGCTTCGCCACTGGGAAAGAGGCCGCGGCAGGCGCTGGGCAGTTTGCGCAGGCTGGCGGCTGCGTGGTCGCGGGCGGCTTGCGCTGTCGGGAGCGGTTCGACCAAGGCGCCGTTGAGGATCACCGGGCGGAGGAGCGGTTCGGCCTCGGCTCCGCCACAGTCGGCGCTGAGGCCGATGCGATCACGGTCCGGGAAGCGGAAGACCTGCTTGGCGCCGGGGATGGTCTGTTTGTCCTCGCTGAACTTGGCGGTGTAGCGGCGGCCGCCTTCGGTTTCGAGTTGGACGATTTTATAGACAACGCCAAGGCTGGGCGCGTCGGAGGACGTGGCCAGATCAGTGCCCACGCCGAAGACGTCGATGGGGGCTCCGGCGGCGACCAGTTCGAGGATCTTATATTCGTTGAGGTCGCCGGTAGCCATGATCCTGGCTTCGTGGAAGCCGCCGTCGTCGAGGATGCGGCGCACGGCTCGCGAGAGTTCGACGAGGTTGCCGCTGTCGAGGCGAACGCCCCACAACGGCTTGCCGAGTTCGACTGCTTTGCGCGCGCCTTCCAGAGTGTCGTAGCTGTCGATGAGGTAGATGGTTCCCTCGCCGAGCAGGCTCTGCAACTGACGGAACGCCTCTGTTTCGCTTTCAAACGACATGACCCAGGAGTGGGCGGAAGTGCCGAATACGGGGACGCCATAGCGGAAGCCGGTGAGGGTGTTGCTGGTGCCGAGGCAACCGCCAATGTAGGCGGCGCGGCCGGCGAGTACTCCAGCTTCGGGCGAATGGGCGCGGCGGGTTCCAAACTCAATGACGGCGCGGCCTCCGGCGCTTTCGACGACGCGGGCTGCCTTGCTGGCGATCATCGTTTGGAATCCAACAATTGATAGCAGAAATGTTTCGGCGATCTGGGCTTCGATGAGCGGGGCGCGGACGGTGAGGACCGGTTCGCCGGGGAAGAATGGGGTGCCTTCGCGCATGGCGAAGAGGTCTCCTGTGAAACGCAGGCCGGCAAGCATCTCGAAGAAGGCCGGCGGGACGTGGCGGAACTGGGGAAGACCGCGGAGGTAGTCGACCTCTTCGGACGTAATGCTGAAGTTGATCAGGTAGTCAACGGCCTGCGCGAGACCGGCCGCGACGAGGAAACCGCGATGTTCCGGCAGGCGGCGGACGAAGAGCTCAAACGTGGCCTTCTCACCCGACTTCCCGGCCATGAAATAGCCGGCAGCCATGGTGAGCTGATAGAGGTCAGTGAGAAGGCCGTTCATACGCTAGCTCTACCTCCGGCGCCCTGCCGTGTTGAAGTCGGTGTGACTTCCGCGTGGTCACAGGGCAGGTGTTGGAAATGTGTCCGTTGGGGCAAAGCAGGACAGGCACGAATTTCGCAAAAGCGGCGAAATTCAAGCCAGTCCCGGTTTGCGCTGTCGGGTGATCCAGAGGTTGTCAGAGGGCGAAACTCGGTTCGCATTACTTCTTCTTGGTGTCCTTCGGAGGCGGGGGCGGCTCCTTGATGGCCGCGGCGTCCACCTCGATGGCATCCACCACCGGCGGGTCGATCTGATAGAGCGCGGGCTCATTGTCGCGCTTGGCGATGAAGTTGATTCCGGCTTTGGAGATAAGCACCTTTTCGATGCGCTTGCCATCGTTGGAAGTGATTGTGATCTCGAGGACTGGAATGGTGAAGCCGGTGTCAACGAACTTGGCGGCGGAGAGGTCGCGTAGCTTGTCGATAAGCGTCTGGACGCTGGCCGCGTTCATCTCCTTGCCACCCTGCATCCACTTTTCGCCGGACTTCTGGAGCGAATAGACTTTGGCCCCGTCCTTTATCTCCACCTTGTTCGGATCGCTGAAGCCGAAGTCGAAGATCTTTTTATTACGGAAGTCGTCTATGGTCTTGCCGATCGAATCACCGAGGTCGCCGGAGAGGCGGTGGGCGGCGTCCATGACCGAGCTCTTGGCCAGAAAGTGGTTCTCTTTGTCCTTGCGGATCTCGATCTGCTGCGGGCCGGAAGCGTCGGTAACGATGGCCACGCCGATGGGAGTTGCCATGGCGAATTGCATGTTCGCTTTGGCGTCCTCATCCTCGGGGATGACGGTGTCCATTTTGGCGTCACGCAGCTTGCCGATCAACTCCTCTACCTTGCCGTTGTCGGCACGGAGAGGCTTCGGCTTCACGATCTGCCATTCGTTCTGATTGTTCTTGCCGAAGCCGAAGGACTGGCCTTTGGCGCGCAGTTCGACAGCGGTGAGTTTCTCAGAGTTGAAGGTCAGCAGGCGTTTGTCGCGCAGGTCGCGCGGCGTCTTGTCGAGGCTGGTCTTGGTGAAACTGGCGATGGTGAAGACGCGGGAATCATTGGTCGACTTGGCGAAGAAGGCGCTGCCAGTAGGGGCCTCGTCTCCCACCAGCAGTTTCTCCGTCTTGCCATCCTTCTTCGTGATCGTTACCTGCAGAGATGGCGAATTGAGACCATAGGGCGCGAGGTTGGTTGCCTTATCCTCCACCAGCTTGTCGGAGTTGAGAGACGAGAGGGTAGAGGTGATACCGCTAACGGTATCCCGATCGGCGGCCATCGGCTTGGGCGCGGTGATCTGCCATTTGTCGCCATCCCTAACGAGGGCGACTGGTTCGCCATCGCGTTTGCGGATCTCTAAACCCTTCACCTGGTCTTCGGGTATGGCGAGGATTTTCGGCGACGCGTCGGTGGCCGGGGTGTCTTCCTTAGGGTGTTTGACGGCCCAATACACACCTCCCCCAAGCACCGCGAGGAGCAATGCGGCGATTAACAAATTGCGTGTCTGCATCGGCTACCTCCGGCGCCACCAGACCATGAGGCCGCCCATCAGGATGGTGAGCGGCAACAGGAACTGGCTGGTGATGCGAATCATGTTCATCTGATTGCGATTGAGCGTCAGTCTACGGTCTTCGGGCTCCTTCGGACGGATGGAGATGAGATCCTCATCCGACGAGAGCCAGTTCATCATATTGAGGAACATGTCGCGGTTGCCGGCGAAGCGAAGCACCGAGTTTGAGACCCAATCAGAGGAGCCGACGACGACGAAACGTCCCGGCGCGCCCTGGTTGCCGGTATCGTAACTGCCGGCGGCGGCGAGGGCGAACGGCCCCTTCTTGTCCTTGGCCGGATCGAGCTTGATGGGCGACGCGCTGAGGTTGGTGGTGGCGTAACTGTTGGTACTGGTGGAGAAGAGCTTTTCCACGGTGACCTTGGTGGCGGTGCCGGTTTCCATGGAACGCGCGAGGGCCATAGCGGTGGCCGATTCCTTCATGTCGCGCACGATGGCATGAGTCAAGTAGGTAGTGACGAGCGGCACTTCGGGACCGAGGCCGAACATTTGGCCGACGCCGCTGGTGTCTAGTACGAGGTCGTTCCCGAGCGTGACGCCCCAGCCGGCGAGGAGATCGGACAGTGGCTTGTTCGGGCTGACGTGATCCTTGCCGATTTGGAGCGGCGGATCCATGAGGAAGAGCGCTCGACCGCCCCCCTGTACGTAGTTGCGGAGGGCAGTAATGACGGGGTCCGGATAGTCGTACTTGGGGCCGCCAACAATAACGACAGAGCAACCAGTAGTGGCGTCGGCTTTCTCGATCAAGTTGATAGTTTGGGTCTTGTAGTTGTTCTTCTCAACAAGATCCTTCAACTGCGAATAACCGCGGGAGGAGGTTTCGGCAATGCCGTGCTCCCCCAGCCCGGTGACGAAGCAGGCGGTGCGTTCGCCGCCTTTCAAGAGGCGGACAAGCGCGCCGGTGACTTCCTCTTCGCTGAGGCTGCGGGCTTCCTGCTTCTTCATCCCGGTTTCGAGGATGATGGCGCCTTCGGTCTTGACGCCGGCCGCACGGGCTTCCTGCGGCTTCTTATACGGGTCAACGTAGTTCACCTTAAGTTTGGTGGACATCGTATCGTAACGGTCCAACAGATCCTTTGCCTGCTGGAAGCGGGTGGTCTGATCCCAGTAAGTGATGGTGACGTCCTGCTTGAGGCCTTTGACGATCTTTTCGGTCTGATCGGAGAGGCTGAACTTCTTGGTGCTTGTGGCGTCGAAGGTCTTGTTGTAGCGGTTGCCCAGCCAGTTGGCCGCTGACAGGATCGCCAACACGATTACGACATAGAGCGCCAGATAAGCGCCGTACTTAGTTTGTCTCGCTTTAATCCAATCCGTCTTCATTACGACCTCCAGCGCAGGCTCTCAAGGCTCCGCGCAGTTAGAAACAGCCCCAAAACAATCAACGAGACATAGTAAATGGCATCTTTGGTATCGAGCACGCCTTTGGCGAAGGGCTCAAAGTGCGAGACCACC
>JBDTMC010000059.1:0-24450 GCA_039934475.1 Bryobacteraceae bacterium
TACACCGATGAGAACCGCGTCTTCCAGGACGTTGGGATGTATGCGCTCGAAACTGCCAGTATCACCGGAGTCGCGCAGCCCGAGGAAGTTCCTGGCCTCTCTGTAACGCATGGCTTCCTGCCGGCGTTGCGCGTGCAACCGGCGCTTGGTCGCCCTTTCACCTCAACCGACACCGACACGCACGGTGAGCTGACGGTGATGCTTTCAGACGGGTATTGGCGATCGCGTTTTGGCGGAGATCCCTCGGCTATTGGGCGCCGCATCCTGATGGACGGCGAGGCGCGGGAGGTGATCGGCGTCCTGCCCGCTTCGTTCGAGTTTTTGGATCGCCCCATCTCCTTCCTGTTGCCGCTGCGAGTGAATCGTGCTGAAATTCGCCTCATCAGCTTCTGCTGCCAGGGCATCGCCCGGCTAAGGCCCGGTGTCACTCTCGCCCAGGCCAACGCCGACGTCGCGCGCATGCTCCCACTGGCACCGTTGAAGTTTGCCATCAATCCGGGTTTCAGCCCAGACAGCTACGCCGCTTCGCGTATCGCGCCTCGCCTTCGTCCGTTGAAGGATGTGCTGGTCGGCGATGTTGGGACCACGCTCTGGCTGCTGTTGGGCACAGTGGGTATTGTGCTGTTGATCGCCTGCGCCAACGTCGCCAATCTGCTTCTGGTACGCGCTGTCGGCCGGCGCCAGGAATTCGCCGTTCGTGCCGCGCTGGGCGCGGGATGGGGCCGCATTGCGAGCGAGCTGATCACGGAGAGCCTGCTGCTGGGCGTGGCAGGTGGCGCGCTTGGACTGGCTCTGGCGTATGCCGCCCTGCGGACACTGGCGGCTTCCGATTTCTCGCACTTGCCCCGGCTTCACAACACCTCGATTGACCCAACGGTCCTGACGTTCACGCTGCTGGTGTCGTTGGCGTCCGGACTGCTATTTGGTGTAATTCCGGTCTTTAAATATGGCCGGCCTCATCCGTCGAACGCGCTCCGCGGTGGCGGCCGTTCTCTTACGGACAGCAAGGAGCGGCACCACACTCGCAGCGTGTTGGTAGTCGTCCAGGTGGCGCTCGCGTTGGTCCTGCTGATCGGCTCCGGCCTCATGATTCGAACCTTCCGCGCGCTGCGTGGCGTGGACCCCGGTTTTACGGGAGCGGCACAAGTGGAGTCAGTGCGGATCTCGATTCCTGAGATGCAGGTGAAAGAGCCCGAACGAGCCGTCCGCGCGCAAGAGGCGATCCTTCACCGGTTGGAGGCCATAGCCTCCGTTTCCCGGGTGGCGATGATCAACTATTTGCCGCTGGAAGGCGGTAACAACGATCCTATATATGCCAAAGGCCACTCCGCCGCGCCGGGCGAAGTTCCTGCCATACGGCGCTACAAGTTCATTTCGCCAGGGTACGTTGCCACCGTGGGAGCGCGCCTGGTGGCGGGCCGGGATCTGACGTGGACTGAAACGTTCAACCAGACGCCGGTGGCTCTGGTTTCCGAAAACCTGGCGCGAGAGATTTGGCGCGATCCGCAATCGGCCATTGGCAAACGCATACGCTCCACTCTGAAGGACGACTGGCGCGAGGTGATCGGCGTGGTGGCTGACCTGCGTGACAACGGAATTGACCAGAAACCTCCCACCATCGTCTATTGGCCACTGTTGCAGAAGAACTTTGAATCCACCCCCATAACGGCGATGCGCACTGTCGCCTTCGTCATCCGCACGCCGCGCGCGTCATCAACGTCCCTGCGTGAGGACATCGAAAGGGCCGTCGCCGCCGTCAATCCGAACCTGCCGCTAGCCGAGGTGAAGACGCTGGGGTCAGTGTATGATCTCTCGCTAGCGCGGACCTCTTTCACGCTGCTACTCTTGCTGATCGCCGGCGGCATGGCCCTCTTCCTCGGTATCGTCGGCCTCTACGGCGTTATCTCGTATTCCATCTCCCAGCGAACGCGCGAGATCGGCATTAGGATCGCGCTGGGCGCGCCGGTGATGGACGTTACCGGAATGTTTGTGCGCCACGGCCTGGTGCTGTCTGGCGCCGGCGTGATCTGCGGTCTAGCAGGAGCGTTCGCCCTCACGCGGCTGATGAAGTCGCTGTTGTTTGACATCAGCCCCTCCGATCCAATGACCTACGGCACAGCGTCCCTGACCTTACTACTCGCGGCCGCCATCGCCAGCTACGTGCCGGCGCGCAGGGCCACGAGGGTGGACCCTGTAGAGGCGCTGCGAGCGGAGTAACGTGGAGGCCGTGCGTCAGAGGAGACCAGGGCGGGCCTTGGACGTTGGCATGGCCGGAATTCTATCTTTCTCGCCCAGCACGGTTGGGACGTGACGGGTTTCGATCCAGCCGATGAGGGCATCAGGCAGGCAAAGGCGGAAGCCGCCCGACTGGGCCTCAGAATCAGCGCCGAGGTGAATACCTTCGAGAACTTCGAATTCGGTCCTGACTGGAGCGCCAGAGGCGTGGACGAACGACTGGTTAGATTGCTGGCTGAAAGGCCACCGGCGAAGCCGGATGGGTGCATCTGGAACGGCCAACCGGTGGCGGTGGGCGACAGCGCGTGCTGGGAGGAAAGCCTGCTGCGATGCCGAGTGGACGGCTGGCAATTCACGCGGGAGAAGTGTTCCCCGTAAAAATCAGGGCGTCGGAATCCGGCCTTATACTAAGAACGTGGCACGGGTTTGCGTGAGTTTCGGCGTTTTCGCACTGCTGTTGGGACATCCCGGCGCGGCGCAGCAAAAGCAGAAGCCGCCGCAACAGGAGGCGCCCAAACCACCGGGAACTCCGCCCCCCGAACAGGAACCTGCCGAAGAAGATGAATCGCTAAAGCCGAAGGCAAACTACGTATTCAATCCGATTGAGGCCGTTAAGAACCTCCGCGTAGGCGACCATTACTGGCGGAAGGGCAAGTTTAAAGGCGCCGCGGGCCGTTACCTGGAAGCCACGCGCTGGGATCCAGGGAGTGCCGAGGCGTGGATGAAGCTGGGTGAGGCGCGCGACAAGATGAGCGATGTTTCCGGCGCGCGCGCCGCCTGGGAGAAATTCCTGGAAGTGGCCCCGGAAGACAAAGAAGCTGCTTTGGTGCGTAAGAAACTGAGCGGGTTACCGCTTCCTCCGAAGACCAAATAACCGCAGTCACGCCGCTCTGGGCCGGCGGTTGGTGGCGAGCATTTGCCGCTCCATGGTGCCGGCAATTCGCCGCACGCCTTTGTCCCAATCGGGGAATAAATCCACGTACTGAAGCTCCTTGGTGATGCGCGACGGCACAGCGCACTCCTCGAGCCGTGCTGGAATCAGGAATACCGTTTCCAGCGGCAGGCGGCGAGCGCATTCCAGGGCGTAGCGAAGTTCCTTTTGGAATCCCCCCGGTTTGGACACTCCGTGGCCCGAAAACAGGAAGACCACGAAATCGGAGACATCGATCGCCTGTTCAATGGCACGCGGCCAGTTCTGGCCAGGAAGCAGTTTCTTCTTGTCGATCCAGGGGCCGTAGCCGCGCGCGGTCATATCGTCGTAAAACCGGAGTGCGCTATCAAAGTTTTCGTCCACGTAAGCGATGAAGATCCGCGGTTGCGTATAGGCGAGGAATTCGCAATCTCCGCATTCGAGTGGCTGGAAAACGCCGAGCCCTTCGATTTCCACCGCCGTTCCGTGGTCCAGGCACTCGCGAACAATCCGCGCCACCGAATCTTTGGAGACGTGTCCGCAATCGGGAACCTCGAGCGTGCACTGCCGGGGCCGGTTAGAGGTCTGTACTTGATTTCTCATCGGGTTCCCTCTGCTCAAACCGGAATTTGTGCGCGGGACCGGGTTCGAATTGTCCGAGGCCGGGTAATGCCGCGGGTTGACCGGCGCGGAGCGTGCTAATAATTTCATGGACCATGCGGCTGACCTGTTCAGCCGCTTTGGATTTCTTGATCTTCGATCTTTTCGCGATCAGATCTGTTAGGTCGCGTTTATTCATGGCGACCCGATCGTACCAACGAGTCAGCCGAATACGGACTGCATGGACGTGGATGGACGTGACTGGGCTCTCTATCCCGATGTAAATAAAGAGAATCTGCAGGTCAAAAAGTTTCTCGGATGGGTGTGACTAGGTGAACGCACCCAGTACTACCGGAACCTTCTAGGGGTTGCTCTCGGTAAGTCAACTTGTTTAGTTTCAAAGAGTTACAAGAGGTTCTAGCGATACCCTGGAATGAGGGCATTTTAATTGCGCCTTAACGGCGCGTTCATGTGCGGCTGTCATGCTGTGTTTGAAGACGTTTTCGGGCGTCCCG
The DNA here is from genome assembly GCA_039934475.1 of Bryobacteraceae bacterium. GTDB lineage: Bacteria > Acidobacteriota > Terriglobia > Bryobacterales > Bryobacteraceae > JBDTMC01. The sequence goes on from JBDTMC010000059.1 coordinate 4,261, forward strand.
AGTTTAAAGTCAATTAGGAGAATCTCAATGAAGAAACTGATGACCGTCCTTCTGGGCCTGGCCTTCGTCGCCGGCACCGCCACCATGACCTTCGCTCAGGATAAGAAGGAAGACACAAAGAAGGAACACAAGAAAAAGGCCAAGAAGGAAAAGAAAGACGAGAAGAAGTAGTTTTTTCTTCACTTCTGTTTTTTTGGGAACGCCGCGAAACGCATCCAAACGGGTTTGTTTCGCGGCGTTTCTGCGTCTGGGGCAAGTGGTCCTGTGGTTTGACAGGTTTAGATTCAATTCGCTACAGTGGTGAATGTCCCACCCGTTGCGCCCGTAGCTCAGCTGGATAGAGCGTCTGGCTACGAACCAGAAGGTCGCATGTTCGAATCATGCCGGGCGCACCAACAAAGTAAAGCAGTTACCGCCTATTGGCCCTCTCGGCTTTACGCCAACAACGGGGGAGCCCCCCCAAAAACCCTGGATAACGACAAGAACCTAACCCTTCACGCAGTCGGTAGTTCTCAAAATTGTGGAATCCGCAGGCGACCCGGCTGATGGTTTCCATCTTGCTGTGGAAACCCTCCGTAATGCCTGGCGCCACCGTTCTCGCCGGCGGATACGGCGTCTACAGCGGTATCAAACAGGGCGGCGGGCTTCGGGACGCTGTTGTTCGGCGATCCAGAGAAAGAGCGTACTGACTATCTCAGCGCCGAGGCGAAGCGCCGCGCCTACACCGAGCCGGCCTCGTAAGATTATTTCGCCGACATCAGCGGCGGCTCGGTGGACTACAACTACCGGGGCGGGGCTCGGAGTTACCGGCCGGTAACGGTGGTCAACAACCACTGGAACATCTCCGCGATGAACTTCGGAAGCTTCGGCGATTACGCGAAGCGCAACTCGATCGTGTTCGTTGACGCCGTTTCCCACGCGATTACCGGCGGGAACGGCGAAGAGTTGATCGGGATGATGAGACAGATCGGGTAGGGCGGCCGACGACTAACCTAGGGCAGCAGCAGTCACTCAGGAGTCGGCATCCGACTCGGAGCGGATGCCCAACGCCCATTGATAGACCGTCAATTCCGAGCCGCAAAATGTATGAGGTCCTAAGAGGAATGAATTACTGCCGCCAGGCGGAGGCAGAAGTGTTAAGCTGCAACGAATGCTTGATTGGTGGCTCGACTGGGGCGTTATCGCGCTGCCGATACTGTTCGGCATCTTGCCAATGATCGTCGAACCCCACCGCGTACTTCGTCGCAAAGGATCGATCTTAGTATCTGGGTTCGTCCTAGCCCTATTGATATTGTGGCAGCAAAGCCGAGCGTCCGCGCGGGCAAAAGACGAGCGACAACAGCTACAAGAGCAAGTAGCCTCACTCGTCAGGGCAGAAATTAAGAGCGGATCCACCGACCTCCGGGGCCTCCGCGATGATTTTAGAATCGGCCTTCAGGCGATGAGAGATGATCTGTCTGGCTTGAAGACTCAAAAGGAGAAGGCTCCGACGCCTTCTGGCGTGGTCAGCAGGAAAACAATTCCGTTCGAGCCGCTGCCGCCGGCGTCAGTTTCCGACATTAGGTACACAGAAAGAAGAACAGACTCGCCTTTTCATGAATGGCCGTACGGGCTTCAGGTTATTCTGCAAACGGCCGCTTCAATGCAGCCCACTTCTTTCCGAATTGAGTTCACCGACTTGATCGCCAAGGGAAGCTTTTACGTGTCAGGCCAGACGGTCACAACGGATAAAAGATTGAGAACAGAAGGAAACGTGTTCTTCCTGTCGTTTGGTAGTCCTCCCTTCACCCCTGAATGGCCGGTGGTGGTTACGGTCTTTGCAGGAAAGGATATCCGGGTGAAAAGTATTAATAGGCTGCGCCAATAAATTGCGCACCCGGGAGAGCCGGCTGTCTTCCTCCTCTTCGAGGGCCATGTTAAACTGCGCCCATGAAAAAGCGGATACGGCACTGTGCGATCGGCGTGTCTGTAGCCCTGTTTGCCTACTTTGTCGCGAAACTCGCGATCAAGCCTCAGCGGTTTGAGTTCTACAGCGAAGGGGCGAATAGGCCTGAGCCCGGTATGGGGGCCGAGTTTACCGTGAAGGACGGGCGAGTTATCATAGCTCTTTTCGCCGCCGAGGTGCGCGACCCTTCGATTGCCGGCCTTAATGGCTGCGTGATCGCATCCGAGACAAAATGGAAATGCGGAGGAGAGATTCAGCGTGTCGGATCAGGATTTGCGATTACCGAGAAATACTCGCAATCCGATCCAAATACAGTGGCCTTTACGGCCAGCCTGCTATGCGGCCAGAGTTGTCAGTCGATGGGCAAGGATGGACACTGGGTTAGGCGATCACCTACGTTGTTCTGATACAGGCTTCGATGTGTACTTCGGGTGGAAAGAGGGCGGGCCGCCGACGTCTGCCCCTGATCTCTATCAAGTCAAGTCGCGGCCACGAGCCTCCAGAGCTCGACATCCGGAACGACCTAGTGCATCATTTCCACCGGTTGGATACTACGCTTAAACCGGAGTGGTTTCAGCCGTTTCAGCACGACGGCTTATTGATCACCAAGGATGACCCCAATTTTGAGTTCTCAACAAGCGACAAATTCGCCTCATATGGGCTGGCATATTGGGTTTTCGATGCCGTGGCCCGCCTCGCTCACGGCCTTATCGATCGAAGTACTCATTACGTTGCGGAGTTGCAGGTGTTGACTCTGGAAAACTTTGATCTTTTTCGGCAGTCTCCATCGCCGGACGAACTTGGGGCCTCCGCTACAGTGTGAAACTCAGACTTTGTACCCCCCCATCCAACCACCGTGCACCTGCAGGAATCTGACAGCTATCCTGACATCTACCACGCCGGATCACCACGTCCATAGCGCTTACTCCCGTTTCAGCGACCTTCGTAAATCGTTGATTTAAAGACGTGGTGATCTCCGGTAGACGGCAATCGGTCGAACTACGAACTAGAAGGCCGCATGTTCGAATCATGCCGGGCGCACCATCTTAAATTGTCCTTTACCTCTCACTTGGGGCTTCGAGCTTTCTTTACGAAAGCAGCGTCGTCTGATACGCCACTCCGGTATCGGTCAGGGCCAGCCGGGGCTTTAGGATTGCCGGCAGCAGTAGCGCGTTCATCGCCGCCTGCCACTGCTCGGGCGTCGCGGCGGAGGACGGGGGTGCTGGACATCCTGGCGTGTTCTGGTAGTCCAGGGCCGCGAAAAAGGTATTAGGAATGGACATCGACAAGTACTCGGCGCGCTTCCAGTGGGCGATCATTGTGAGGGTTTGCATAAACGCCTTGTCCAGCGGTGACCAGAAACTGAACAGGCTGCGTGCGTCGATAACTGTAGGATCGATCTGACCCTGTTCGGAAACCCGGCTCTTGTCCATCCACTCCTCGTCCATGCCCACGGACTTCCCGGCCGCAATGGCTGCGTCCATCGCCGTGATGATACGCTGCAGATTGTCGTCACTCCCCGCGTCGTTGATTGGGTGGACGTGAATGTCGATGATGTCCACGTTCGACATCTTCGTATACGCCGACACCAAAGTGGAGAAGGCACTCGTCCAGGTCCCCAGACCGATTGCCGTCCGGATCGTGCTGTGCAGGCCTGGGATGTTAGCCGCCTCCAGCGCGTCGCGAATCGAAGTCACCAGCAACAGATTGCTGATCGTGAAGGCGTTTGACGACGGGTTTAGCTCGGGTCGTAGCGCTTTCAACCCTTCTGTATCGGGCTCCGACTCGTAGTTCAAGAAGTCGGGGGCAAGCAGTTGGGCCACCGCAACGGCATTGGCCGCCCGCCCCTGGATGTAGTCCTGGAAGCTGAGGCTGTTGTAATAGCTCACCAGGGATTTATCGTTTTGGGAACCTCCCGAAGCCGGCGTAATCACCGACTGCACCACCACCTTCATCCCCCGCGATCGAAGCTCGCTCATCATCTGCCGATAAACCGACAGCCGCTGATTGAAGTTGTCCAGTGAGCCGAACACTTGCTGATAATACGGTTGGAACAATAGCGGGAAACCGATTTGGACCTTGACGACCTTCGCCCCCACCTGCTGCAGCGCATCCAAATAAGGCGCGACAAATTGCTGGAAGTAGTTTGGCTGAAGCAGCGAGTCACTGGAGTCCATGGGAACCAGTTCCACACCCGATACCAGCTTGGGGTTCTTCACCCCGTCCCACTGGGACGCGACCGAAGCGCCAAAAGTAAGCAGGCGCTGTTCGAGAAAATTGAACAGGTCCGCGAATTCCAATGGAACGTTGAGTGACGGAGTAATATTCTCTAACACCGTAGTTGTCGCCGACATAGTTTTTCCTCCAAAGAATCAAGGCTTCTACGTTCAGGCCCGAACACCGTCGATTGACTGTGGCCTGGCTCTCGCTGAGGTAGTGTTTTTCAGCAGCTCTGCCGTTTCATCCTCACTGACTAATTACTTTCCGGCGCAAAATTCAGATTCTGGGTTTGAGCAGGCCGGGACTGGGCGAATTTCACGATAGAGGTTGAACTGTAGCAGGGCCGAAAGGCTGGAGGGTTTTGGGATTTGGGGAGGTGTTGATAAAACAGGATGGTGGGGCCAGCAAGAGGAGTTTCCGGTTTGTTTGGGTAGGAGATGCCGACGATCAGCACTTGGCCGAGAGGTGAAGGCCGATGTTCACTACATTGTCAGCGAGAACGCCGAGACCGACCCAGCGTTTCATACCCGCGGTTCCTTTGTAGCGGGAGCGGTTCAACCCATGCCGCCTCTTCAGAACACTGATGCGGCCTTCACATCCGGTGCGCCATTTCTGCGCCTTCTTGAACCAACGCTTTTTCTGTTCTTGTCTGCGCTTCTCGCTTTTGGTGGATCGGCTGGGGACCGACACTCGCTTCACGCCCAGTTCTTTGGCCCTGCTCTCATTGGCGGCGGAGAAGAAACCGGCATCGGCAGCCACCAACTGCGGAGCGCAGCCGAAGACTTCCTGGTGCTTCTCGATGGAGGGTGTCAACAGATCCGAATCGCTGGGACGCTGGTCGAACACTTCGTAGTGCGTGACGATCTGATTCTCGGCTTCCTGGATCTTGACCATCTTGCCGAATTCGGTCGGCTTGCTCGCCTTGCCCTTACGAATCACTTCCGTGTCGGGTTCAAACATGCTGAGGATCTTGTTTTTCACTCGTGTGTCGCCGCCGATCACTCGTTCCCGTGCTTGCCTTATGACCTGCTCCAGGCGCGGAATCATCTCGTCCAACTGCCGTTTGGCTTTCTGCAATGCCGCCTGTGTGCCCTGCTTGCCTTTGCCGGAGATCTCACCGCAGAACCGCTTTGCTTGCCCGACCACTCGGCTCGTAGTGTCCAGTAGTTTGCGGTAGGCCGCTTTGATCTTCTCCTGACCTCGCTCACTCTTGTCCCGACTGGCGAGCGCGATCTCCAGAATCCGCCGCTTCACGCTCCGCGTGCGATCCCGTAACTGAGTCCCCACTTCACCTGCCATCGCGGCAACTTCCTTCATCACCCGTGTCAGGACTCGGACGCCGTCGTTCATCAGAGTGCTGTCGGTCGGATAGTGGATGTTGGTCTCCACCACGGTCGTGTCCACCCGCATCTTGCGGCCCGTGACCACCTGTTTGTCACGGGCAATGGCCACCATGCGCTGATGCAGCTTCTCGACCACCTCCGGGCCAAGTTGCCGGCCCAATCGTCCCATGGTCTTGTCATCCGGCACCTTCCCTCCGCCGACACTTGTGAACTGACGATAAACCAGGTTGGCACGCACTTCGCGCGTTACGTCTTCGTAGCTCCAACCGCGCAAATGTTTCAGCAAGAGCATGCGCAGAATGACTTCGGCGGGTGTTGCCGGACGGCCTCGCGTTTTGCTTTTCTTGCAACGCTTGCTCAACTCCTGCTGGATGATCTCCAGCAACTGGTCGTCCTGCAAGGCCTCATGGGCATGCTGCATCCAGGGCTCCCAGAGATCGCCGACTTCCTCGGCGATCAGGCCGTCAGCGAAGTTCTGCTGAAGGCGGCGAGTGGTGATCACGACTCACGCTCCTTCTGCCGTGCTTCGGCGCGATCGAGAAGGAGCAGTTGCTGGTTGAGTTCACACACGCTCTCCAGGATCTCGCGAACACGCTGGAGGTTCGCCAGCTGGCGGCGAACGTGGGGGACGTGATCGGGGTGGACGGTGAGCTGGCGAGTCTTGGCACCCGGATAGTTGACGTTGAGGACGAACTGAAGATGGCCTTCTCCGGAGGCACAGGTGGCGCACGAGATAGAGGAAGGGTGAAAGGTGTGACGCTCGAGCAAGGAGCCGCGGAGTAGATCCTCAAGCGGGGGGAGTTGGCTGAGGAGTTTCCGTTTGGAGATGGCTACTTGCTTGCGAGTCATCTATACAGATGCTACACAACAATGGCAAACTTTTCAAGACATTTTTTGTAAAAAATTGTTCTGGTGGTTCTTGCCTGTTCTGGAAACGATTTCTCAAGTCGTCCTGGCTCCGGCCCCTATCAGTTCTCGTGGGCATGGATGTGATCTGTACGATCCTGCATCAACACGGACAAGGGCGCTATGAAACCACGGGGCTTATCCCATCAATTTTGCGCCGGAAAGTAATTAGGGGAAGCCGGCAGCGCACGTTGCGAGGCCCTTCAGCCTCGTCCCTCCTTGCCGAATCGTCTTGAGAGGCCTTTGTAGACTGGGTGGATCGCCGGCGGTCGAGAGTGGCAAGAGTGAAGCAATAGGCGTAGCATCCAAGCAGGGGCGATTCGAAAAGCCTTTGGACCACGAGTCAGAGTAAAATGAGAGATTGCAACCTGTTAGTCGTCAAAATCCTTCGCGAGATCGCGGCAACACTGCTATTGTGTTCCGTCTCACTTTTAGCTGCCGACCAGGCGTCACCCATCGAATACTACCGGGTGGCAAAAGGATTTGTTCCGGAAGCCAGGAATTCGTACGGCTGGGCCAAGGGAAGCGGCTTCGCGGCGGACAATCCGTGGGGGCAATACACCGCGTTCCTGATGTTGACTAACGCCCGGGGGCAACGTACCTGGCGCATCGAGCATTACCTTCCGTGGACTCCTGGGCCATACGTATCCATACCAGACCCGGACACTTCCCAAGGATCGACGATGTACCTGCTGGAAGGCTCCAGCCGGGCCCTGCTGATCGACACCGCCAATCCGGCCAAAGCTATTGACGGTGTGAACGACCTGAAGACAGTAGCGCGCTATTTGTTGAGTCACCAGAACGACGGCCAGCCGAAAGCCCAGCCCCTTGATTTCGTGGTTGCGATTACACACAATCATCCCGACCACATCGGCGAGAACGGCCGAATGTCGGATCGAACCATCTACTACCCCGACTTGGACTGGCCGGCACAAGCCCCGGCGAACTACGTTCCCATCCGGGAAGGCGGCGGCCTGACCAACCATGGCAACGGGACTGCCGTTAGTCAGATTGACTTGGGCAACCGGCTGATCACCGCGGTCGCAATTCCGCCCCACTCAGCAGGCTCAACCGCGTATTTGGACGCGATGAACGGACTTTTCATGACCGGCGATGCCATTGGTTCGGCGTGGCCCTATGTCCAAATGGGGCCGCTCTCGCGTTATGACCAGAGCATTCACCATGTGGAGGAGGTGACACGTCCCTACGCCGACCTGGCAGTCCTTCCCGCGCACTTCTACCAGACCACGGCGTGGGCACGCGGACGTGCACCAGTCAACGGCCGGCCGCCTGACCGCCAGTACATTACAGACATGGCTACCCTCGTCGACAGTGTCCTCGCCGGGACCATCATGGGGGAACCGTTCTTCGCCGGCCCGGAAGCGTATTGGGCAAGAAAAGACTCCGCCCAGATCGTCTACTCGCTGTCCACCCTCTACCGGCCCGGCGAAAACGGAGAACCCTATCACTCGGTTCGCATCCCTGGCAACTTCAAACGCGAGACGGGTGTCGCCTCCTTCGACACGAGGATCGACGCTGTTTCCAAAATTCAATCCGATTTCCATCTGATCCGGGAAAGCTCCGGCGAAACCCTTTTCCTCCTCCACGGCTCGACGTCCGCGCTATTGATCGGAACCGGCGGCGGTGGGCCGGGACTCGCCGCGTTCGTCCGTTCCCTAATCGGTGATCTACCACTCGATGTAGCCATTCTCGATCGGGACGCGCGCCAGGGGGGTGGCCTCGTGCAACTCCGTCCCCGCCACCTCTACGTCGCGGCGTCGAACGTCCTTAACGGCGTGCCGGCGACAGTGCTTCGTGACCAGGCAACCCTGGATCTGGGCCTCAATTCTGCCGGCCAGCCGCTGATTTTGGAAGCCGCTGCGTTCCAGTCCGATGGGGTGGCGAATCTGAGCCTGCTCAACGTTGGCGACCGCGTGCTCTTTGCAGGCAACGCCTTCGAGAGGCAGGTTGCCCCGCCCAGAATGGGGATGCCGCGCAGCAAACCGGAGGAGGATCAGTCGGCCCGTTCGGCCTGGATGGCAGCGGTCAGCGGCCGGTTTGACCTCGTCTATCTGGCTTCGAACCCTCGGTGGTACAGCACTCCCAAGGATCTGGAAGAATGGCTAACCACGCGGGCGAAAGTATCGACGGGCGCAGGGCGGCGGTGATTCGTGGTAAAGTCTCCTATTCGCGACAAAACCCGGCCGCCCACGGCGGGCATTCCTTGCGATAGCAATCACCTTTCCGGGTTTTTCCGCTCTAAATAGGACAAAATAGAGTTGTGATTCGCGCCTCACCATGGTACCTATTTCTGATATTGGCGCTTGCTTGCCAAGGCTTTTTGCGCGCGCAGCCGGACGTCCTCACTAGCATTACTGCCATCAAACACCTCTCAGCAACGCAAGCGTCGGCGCAAATACCGATCCACTTGCGAGCCGTCGTTACCTTCAATACCGCCGGCAACGGTGACGTTTATTGTATTCAAAATGCTACGGGAGCAATTTTTATCGAATCGCCGAAACCCCTACCCGGGGTGCCGGGCGACATCGTTGACGTCCAGGGCGTCACTACCTTCTCCAACGGCTACGCGCCGGCAATCGTGGAGCCCGTCGTGCACGTGGTGGGTACTTCACACCTACCGCAACCCAAGCAACTGAGCTTTGAGGCGCTGGCTTCGGGCGCCAACGACGGTCAATTCGTCACCCTCACCGGAACGGTACGAGCCTACTCAACAGCCGGATTTTTCCCTGTTCTTCGCCTCGAAATCGGGGATAACATTGTGAATGTCACAGTTCCTGTCATGACGGTTGAGGAACTAGAGCCCTTTGTTGCCACCAAACTGAGGATCGAGGCCGTCTGCAGTAATCTGTTCAACAAAAACAACCAGTTGACTGGTGTGGAGTTCTACGTACCGGAGAGACGAAACCTGATCGTCCTGGAGCATCCGGTTGAGAATCCCTACCTGACGCCTCCCGTTCCCATTAGCAGCCTGGCTCTCTTCTCTTCGCATCAACGAAAGCCCGCCGGTGAGCGTGAGCATTTGCGCGGAGTGGTGACTTATGCCTCCGGCTCCACGGTCTACCTTTCTGATGCCACCGGCGGCATTTCGGTGAAGCAAACAAGCGACCATCGCCTGGCGCCGGGTGATCTGGTGGATGCGGTTGGATTCCCAGCACTAGGTTCCTACACGCCTTCGTTGTCCGATGCCTCAATTCGCGTGATCGGCAAAGCAAAGCAACCCGACCCGATTGTGCTGACCGCGGACGAAGCACGCACTGGCAGCTGTGACGGAAAGCTGATCACGGTTGAGGCGCTGCTGGAAGGAGACGACTCGAAGCGAGAGAAACCTTCGCTGCTCTTAAGCTCGGGCCAAGCGCACTTTGTCGCCACGTTCCCGGACCGCTCAAGCGCGACCAACCTCGGACTCACCCAGGCAAGTGTCTTGCAACTGACTGGTATTTGCGTCATCGAGGTTGACGACAACAAGCAGCCCCTGTCGTTTCTCCTCCTGCTGCGATCCGGCAGCGACGTGAAAGTCCAGCAGCGGGCGCCGTGGTGGACGCTCCAGCGGGCGGCCGGTTTGTCGGGAATCCTATTGATCGCGGGTTTTCTCGGTCTGGGTTGGACGTTGTCGCTGCGATCGCGAGTACGGCAACAGACTCACGAGTTGCTAGAAGCCAAGCAGGTGGCCGAGTCGGCGGATCGGGCCAAGAGTGAATTCCTGGCGAACATGAGCCACGAAATCCGCACACCGATGAATGCCGTCCTCGGCATGACCAGCCTGATGCTCGACATGGACTTGCCCTCCGAAGCAAAAGAGCTGCTGGAGACGGTAAGGCTGAGCGGCGATTCGTTGTTGTCGATCATCAACAACATCCTGGACTACTCCAAAATCGAGGCCGGTCAACTGGAACTGGAGGTACACTGCTTCGACCTTTTCGAATGCGTAGAGGATGCGCTGTCGTTGTGCGCTTCCAGTGCGTACCCCAAAGACCTGGAGCTGGTTTCGGATTTCGAGGCCGACGTCCCGCAGTTCGTGGAAGGCGACGCTACCCGGTTACGCCAGGTTTTGGTCAACCTTGCCGGAAATGCGGTGAAGTTCACAAGCCAGGGAGAGGTAGGGATTCGTGTCCGCCAGCGCAATGGAGACGAAGGCGCTTGTGTTCTTGAGTTCGAGGTATGGGACACAGGGATCGGAATACCGGAAGAGAGTGTGGGGCGATTGTTCCTCTCTTTCAGCCAGGCCGATGCCTCTACCTCGCGCCGATTCGGCGGCACAGGGTTGGGTTTGGCGATCAGCAGGAAACTGGTTGAAGCGATGGGCGGGGAGATGCGTGTGGAGAGCGAGGAGGGGGTAGGATCGCGATTCTCCTTCTCTATTCGGGTACGAGCGGCGGCGTCGGAACAGGAATTGGAGCCGGTTGTGTTCGAAGGACACGCGGCGCTGATCGTAGACGACAATGCAACCAATCGCCGCCTCCTGCAGAAGCAGCTTGCCAAATTCGGGATTCAAACAGTGGCGGCGGCTACAGCAGAAGAGGCCCTTCGTATTGTGAATCTGGGGGAAACCGTCTTTAGCTTCTGCCTCCTCGACTACAACATGCCGGAAATGAACGGTGTGGAACTGGCGCGGCGTCTGCGAGCAAACGGATTTGAGAGCCCGATGCTGCTTTTGTCTTCGGGAATCGTGAGCCGCGAGCATACCGAAGGACTGCTTCTCATCACCGGATCGAAGCCTGTCCGGATCAGCCGGCTGCGGCAAATGGTGATCTCGGCGATTGCGCCACCCGACACTCATACCGCTCCCTCGACCGCAACTGCGGCAGCGAAGCGAATACAAGATCCGCGGCCGCTGAGAATTCTTCTGGCGGAAGACAATGTCGTCAACCAGCGCGTCGCAGTCCGTCACCTTGAGCGGCTCGGGTACCGTCCGGACGTGGTAGCGAACGGAAAAGAAGTTCTAGCCAGTATCGGACAGAAGACGTACGATGTGATCCTTATGGACGTGCAGATGCCGGAGCTGGACGGCCGCCAAGCCACAGCCCAAATCCGGGCCATGACCGGATCGGCCTTCAAACCTTGGATAATCGCCCTCACCGCGGGAGCTTTTTCCGAAGACCGTGCCCAATGCATGCAGTCGGGAATGAACGACTATCTGCCAAAGCCATTTCGCGCCACCGACCTTTCTGCCGCTCTGGAACGCGCTTACGACTTCCTCGCTTCTCACAAGGAAATTCTGGGGGAAGTGGGCCCGTAACTACTGCCGGTGCCGAGTTCGGCGCGAGGCAATGATAACCAGCCCACCGGCCAACGTCACGGCGAAGGCGAGCCAAAGGAGACCGGTGTCGAAAGAGTCGGTTCTCTTGCGGAGATACCCCATCAGGCCTCCGAGCGCGCCGGCGGACGTGATCAGCGCTATTCTTCTCGATGGCGAACCACTCGGCGAGGCCGTCGCAATAGCCCAGAACCCGGGCGTTCCCGAGGTGAGCCCCAGCGCTCCGAATGACAACCATCCCAGCGACATCCACAGGTTCTGGCTGAAGATCACGCTCATTGCCAAGCCCACTCCAAACGTGATGAGGGGATAGCAGTATGCCAGCGGCGCTCACCGGTCCGATCCGTCGAGAGACTGACAAAGGCGGCGGCGATGGCTGCGCCGGCGAAGGGAAGGGAGGAAATGGCCACCACGGTGGCAGAAGAATAACCCGAGGCGCGGTGGAGCATGCTGGGGAGCCACAGGTTGAAGCCATACACACCCATGTTGTCGAGAAACCAAACCAGGATCAGTAAAGGCAGGATGTAGTCTGCTTTTCCGCGGATGCCAGGACGATCCGGTGTTCGCATTGGCGCGCTTTGAGAGGCCTTTACGCGTTCGAGAGTCTCCCGCTCCTGCGGCGATGGCCAACTGGCTTGGCCAGGACCATCCGCGAGGTAGAGAAGCGTCAGGACACCCGCCACCACGGAGGGCAGCCCTTCCAGAACGAACAACCAGCGCCAACCGGCAATGTCGAACCAGTTGTGACGCAGGATCCAACTGGATAGCGGCGCACCAAGCAAGTTCGCCGCCGGCAGACCTACCGCCAGGGCGCCAATCGCCCTGCCTCGATCCGCGTTCGGAAACCAAAAACTCAAGTACAGAATAATGCCCCGGAAGAACCCGGCTTCTGCGATACCAAGCAAAACCCGAAGTACGTGGAATTCCATCACACCGTGGATGGCGCCCATGAGTGTCGCCGCGACGCCCTACGCAATCAACATCCGGCCCAGCCACAGCCGCGCCCCGTAACGCTCCACCAGCATCGCGCCGGGAATCTCGAAGAGGAAGTAACCGAGGAAGAAGATGCCTCCACCGAGACCGTACACTTCAGGGCCGAACCCGAACTTTGGTTATCCGGTGGCCGACATCGCATCCGCGAACTTTGGGAAAATCCTGCTGGCCGGTTCACCCCGCCTTATGCAGTTCGCCCTGAAGCTGGTGTTTTGAGGCCGGACGCCAGCACTGCCTTCACCCGGAGGCGATCACTTTCAAGGTCGGGCACGGGCACGCCGGGAGTCCGGAGCGCTGACTTCGAGGGCAAGCGCAGCCGTGTTGTGACAAATCCACGATGGGAGTAGAAGAGCCCGGCGTTACAGGGCAATTGAGAGCCTTCGAAAATCAGGCTAAAGTATTCGCGCCAGACTATCGATAGAGGGTCATGACCGGCCTGTGCTGTCGCCACCTAATTCCGGTCCTAGCCCTCTCCGCCCTCACGCTTTCGGCTGGTAGTGACCCGAATGCTTCGAAGCTCGTCGAGATGGACTTGATGGCGCTCTCAGAGATTCCGATCGTTTCAGCTGCCCGGCATCAGCAAAACCGCGGGGACAGTCCTAGGGCGGTCAGCGTGATTACAGCAAAAGAGATCCGGCGGCGCAATTTCCGCAACATACCGGAGGCGGTGGCGGGTTTGACTGGCGTATTTCTACAACAGACGAACTACGCTGGCGGCTCGCCTATCATTCGCGGCATGGTGGGGAATCGCCTTTTGTTAATGCTAAACGGCATCCGCCTAAACAACGCGACATTCCGGCTGGGACCGAACCAATACCTGAATTTCATCGATATCCACCAAGTGGAGCGGATCGAGATCGTCCGCGGTACGGGGTCCGTGCTGTACGGGAGCGATGCGTTCGGGGGTGTCATCAATATCATTACGAAGGCAGCGCCCGATCCGAGGCTGGGACAGGAGTTCGGCGGCCGGCTGCAGGTGCGTTACGGATCGGCCGACCAGAGCGGCTCCGGACACGTTGAATTCTCGGGGTCGAGTCACGGGCTGGGCTTTTTGGGCGGTGTAACCCGCGAGGGCTTCGGAGATTTGCGGGTGGGGCGCGGTGGGATGGAGCCGTACTCGGCCTATTCGCAATGGAGCGGCGACGTGGAACTCCAATACGCGCTCGGCCCTGAGCGGACCCTTTCCGCAGGTCTCATGCGCCTGCGGCAAAGCGGAGTGGAGCGTTCCGACCTACTAAAGTCGGGCTCGGATTTGGCCTATGAATGGAACCCGGAGGGCCGCGACCTGGCCTACGTGCAGTACGCGCAATCGAAAGTCAACCGCTATATCGATGCGCTGCAGATTACAACAGCCTACCAACGGCCGATCGAGTACCTGACCAGGATTGTGGCCTCGGATCCGAATACCCGCCGCTATCACGAGGATGAAGTGATGAGCGGGAACCTGATGGTCCAATTCACAAGTTCGCTCCGCTCTTCCCAACTGCTGACATACGGGCTGGAAGTCAATTCGGACCAAGTAACCAGCCGCAGAACAGACGTTCAGCTGGCGACAGGCGTCGCCAGGGCAGCGAGAGGAAACTATCCGGATGGCAGCGGCTTCCGCACGATTTCGTTGTTTGTGCAGGACGAGGTGGATTTCTCCAAGCGCCTTCATGGCGTCTTCGGCGCGCGCCAGGACTGGTTCCGGATTGCGGCCGAATTGGCCGATACCGTGGTCGGTAAGGTTAAGGTGGATTCGGCGCCGGGGGCTCTCACTGGAAGCGCTTACTGGTTATATGACCTCACGCCAAAGCTATCGGCGGTTTTTGGAATCGCACAGGGCTTCCGCGCGCCAAACCTGGACGACTCCACGATCGTGGGCGGCTCCGGCGGACGGTATGAAATTCCCAATCCATCGCTCACTCCCGAGCGCAGTACGAACTTTGAGTATGGACTGCGGGTGAAGGCCAAGCGCGGGAAGGCCTCAGTCGTCTATTTCGATGACCACTACCGGGGTCTGATGGATCGGGCCCCCGCGCTTCTGAACGGCTTGCCGTTTGTCGATTCCAATGGGAACAAAGTCAAAGATCCGAAAGAGATGGATGTCTACCAGCGGCAAAATATCGGGCGCGCCTCAGTGCGCGGCGTGGAAGCGGAGGGCATGATGACTCCTTCTCCCGGCTGGACCTGGACCAGCACGGCCACTTGGACCCATGGGTCCGACGATTCGTTGAGCGCTCCGTTGTCCCGGATTCCACCGCTCCAGGGCGAGTCACGCATTACGTGGCAGCCGGGCAGGAACTTTTGGGTGGAAGGGGTTGGGCTGGCCGCGACGGACCAGCACCGTATCTCGCCTGGCGACCGTGCGGATGTACGGATCGGGCCTTCCGGTACGGCGGGATTCGCCGTTTTCCATATCCGCGCAGGCATTAGCCGGACGGTGCTGGCAGGCGCTTCGATTGCCTGGGAGAACCTCACAAACCGTAGATACCGTTTACATGGATCGGGTATCGACCGGCCGGGGATGGGCGTGGTGGTGGGTTATACCCGGGCCTTCTGATTCCACCTGACATCGATGAAGCGGCGAGTGCGGAAGAGCCGTGCAGTAGCGGAGAATTGAAACAGACAACCCATGGAATGCTATGAAGCTGAAGTTCGCGAGTTGGAGAAGAACCGCGCGCGGCAGCCGTATCCTCAATGCCCAGCTGTTTTTTACGGCAGCTCTTCTATCCGTCTTTGGTCAAGCCTGGCTGCCGACCTTCAATCGCCGCGCGCGGTGAATTTGGGATTTGGGGGCTCCACCCTGGCCGCCTGCGTCCATTTCTTTGAACGCCTGGTACCCCCGGCTGCGCCCGCATCGTTGATCGTTTACGCGGGCGACAACGATTTGGGCGATGGACGCAACACCGAGGAAGTGATCGCCTCATTTCGTGCGCTCTCAGCGAAAGTCTCAGAGCATTGCGACGGCATCCCCTTTGGGTTCATCTCGATTAAACTCAGCCCGGCCCGGTTTCATTTGCGAGCCGCCATCGATACCCTAAACGAAGCGGTCCGTACAGATATAGAGACCCGTCCGAACGGGTTCTTCATCGATGTTGCGAGCCCGATGCTCGTTGGCGGACGGCCGCGCCAGCAACTGTACCTCGATGACGGACTACATCTCAGCCGCGCCGGATACGACGTGTGGGCGGCCGTTTTACGGTCTTATAGCAATCGAATTTTCATCAAAGATTGCTCAGATACTAACCGACGCGCAAGTATTCTCAGATGAGGAATGAACAGGGAGTATCATCGGTGGTTCAGTCCTAGCCTCCATCGCGACATGGAGTTGCTGGTCTTCGGCTCCCGCGGCGCGCGTATGATCGTGTTCCCTACACGCCAGGGACGTTTCTTCGATTACGAGAACTGGGGGTTGGTCAGCGCGCTGACCGAACAGATCAATTCCGGCTCTCTACAGCTGTTTTGCGTCGATAGCATCGATTCGGAGAGTTTGTATTGTGATAAAGGCCCCCCACAGGCGCGCCTCGCTCGTCATCGACAATACGAACGCTACATTCTGGACGAAGTCCTGCCCTTCACTGTCCGCGCCAACCCGCAGCCCTTCCTGATTGCCCATGGCTGCAGCATCGGCGCCTACCATGCCGTGACGCTGGCGTTGCGCCATCCGCGTCTCTTCGGCAAGGTGGTGGGCTTGAGCGGTCGCTACGATCTGACCAAACCCGCGGGGCCGTTTCGCGACCTGTTTGACGGCTACTACGATCAGGACGTGTACTTCCACACGCCCGTGCATTTCGTCGCCAACCTCGACGAAGAGAGCATGCTGGCTGACTTGCGACGCCTGGAGATCGTTCTCGCCGTAGGCTCTCAGGACCCCTTTCACGAGAGCACTATTACGCTGAGCACCCAGCTGTGGGCAAAGGGAGTGTGGAACGCACTGCACGTCTGGGACGGCGACGCACACAGGGCGCGGTACTGGCGCGAAATGGTGAAGCTCTACTTATGACCAAGTTAAACTGGTTCCCATGCCCCTGCTGACGAATACCATCACTCGCCGCGGCGCTCTTAAAACCGTGGCGGGGGCGGCTATAGCCGCGCTTCCCTCACCGGCAGCCGCGTCCGGTTTCCGCTGGGCACTGCTCTCGGACACGCACCTGTCGGCCGAGATCGCCAACGAATATCGGGGCTTCCGGCCCTACGACAACCTGCGTTCCGTGCTGCCTGAAGTGTCCCAGTGGAAGCCGGAAGGGATGTTCATCAACGGAGATCTGGCGAGGCTGGAAGGCCTGCCCGGCGACTACGGTTTGCTGAAGAAGCAACTGGAACCGCTAGGGAATTTGCCAGCCGGATTCACGCTGGGCAACCACGACGACCGCACCCAATTCCTGGCCGCGTTTGGCGCGTCTGAATCCGGCAAAGCGCAGCCGGTGCGGGACAAGCATGTTGTGATTCTGGATCACGGCGGCCTGCGTCTCATCCTTTTGGATTCGCTGTATCTGGTGAACCAGGGGGCGGGCTTGCTCGGCAAGACGCAGCGCGAGTGGCTGGACGGATTTCTCGTAAACTCGGGCGATACTCCAGTGCTGCTGTTTGTCCATCACACCCTGGACGACGGCGACATCAGCATGCTGGACGCCGATCGCTTCCTGCGTATCGCTACTAAGCACCGCAACGTGAAGGCTGTTTTCTACGGGCACTCGCATCACTACGGCTACCAGGAAGTGGAAGGACTGCACCTGGTGAATCAGCCGGCGGTGGGCTACAACTTCGCGGACAGCGAACCGGTAGGTTGGCTCCAGGCGACGCTGTCGCCGCAGGGCGCCGACTTCACGCTTCGCGCCATTGGCGGCAATCGGGAAGGGCACGACAAGACGCGGTCACTGGCCTGGCGCTCGTGACTGTTATACGCTGGAAGTACTGTCGGTGCTGTTTCCCGCATGATCAAGACCCTAGTCTTTATTGCTGCTGCGCTGGCCGCGGCCCTTCCTTCGCTCGCCGAGCAGACGGCTCTGGACGAAGGGTACCGCGCCATGTACAACCTCGATTTCGGGACTGCCCATCGTATCTTTAAGGACTGGCAGGTTTCACACCCGCAGGACGGAATGGGTCCCGCATCGGACGCCGCCGCCTATCTCTTCGCCGAATTCGATCGATTGCGTATTTTGCAGTCGGAGTTCTTCGCCGACGACAACAGCTTCTTATCGAGCCGAAAGCTCTCAGCCGACCCAGCCGTGAAAGTGCAGTTCGAGAAGGCGTTGCAGCGGACCGACGAAGTGGTGGCCGCGACCCTCGCCAAATCACCCAACGATCTGAATGCGCAGCTGGCCAAGTTGTTGCGCCTCGGACTTCACTCCGACTATCTCGCCTTGGTGGAAAAGAAAAATCTGGCGGCGCTGTCGGAAGTGAAGGAGAGCCGCACGCTGGCGGAGAAGATGCTGCGGGAGCATCCGGAGTGCTACGACGCGTGGCTGGCGGTTGGCGTCGAAAACTACCTGCTCAGCTTGAAACCCGCTCCGGTGCGCTGGCTGCTTCGCATCGGCGGCGCGCAAACGGACAAGGACACGGGGATTGCCAAGCTGCGGATTACAGCTGAAAAAGGCCGTTACCTATTGCCCTACGCGCGCCTGCTGTTGGCGGTAGCCGCAGTACGCGACAAGCGCCACGCAGACGCGCGCCAGATTCTCACGTGGCTGAGCACGGAGTATCCGAAGAACCGGCTCTATCGCGAAGAACTGGAAAAGCTGCACTAGAAGTTCGTGAGCGATTCTTCGAAGATCGCTTCC
Source organism: Bryobacteraceae bacterium (assembly GCA_039934475.1). Taxonomy (GTDB): domain Bacteria; phylum Acidobacteriota; class Terriglobia; order Bryobacterales; family Bryobacteraceae; genus JBDTMC01. The sequence goes on from JBDTMC010000059.1 coordinate 22,705, forward strand.
ATGTCTTCCGCGCTGGCCGGCCGCGGACAGATCTTCACGATGCGCTCCTGCGGCAAAGTCCCTTCCACCAACGCCGGAATGTCGGCTCGCTCAAATCCGACAGCCTTCAGGCCGGAGGGAACGTCGAAGCGCTGCATATAGCGAATGACTTCGTCCCCAACGATGCGGCCGGCATCGGCAGCAGCCGCGCCGGAGACGTCGACGCCTAAGGCTTCGGCTACCCACAGCAAACGCTCGGCACAAACGGGCGCCATGAACCGAGCCACCGCGGGCGTGGTGAGAATCACTGAGATTCCATGTGGCACCAGCGGGTGATCCACATTGTAGCCCTGGGGCCGGTAATTCTTTTTACGGCTTGAGACCGGATACGACATGGCGTGCGGCAAGTGGACCCCGGCATTTCCGAAACCCATGCCCGCGAAGGCCGCGGCAAGCAGCATCTGGCCGCGAGCTTCCAAGTCGCCCGCGTCTTCTACGGCGCGCGTGAAATAGCGGCGGGCCAGTCGCAAGGACTCCAGAGCCCAAACGTCGCTGATCGGATTCGAACCCTGATAAGCCGGGCGTTCGCTGGGACGGTCAGGCTGTTCGCGGATGGTGTACGGCACTGCGGTGAGCGATTCGATGGCGTGCGAGAACACATCGAGACCGCTGCTGGCGACTACGGCCGAAGGCAGAGTGCGCGTGTTCCACGGATCGAGCAGGGCCAGCACCGGCCGCAGATAGCGATGCCCGATGACGCACTTCACCTTCGCCTCTTTGAAATCAAATACCGACACGGCGGTAGTCTCACTGCCCGTTCCCGTGGTTGTCGGAATCGCGATCAGGGGCTTCACCGGACCAGGGCAGGGGAGGGCGCGTCCGTGGGGTTTCGTAACGTAATCCAGAAACGGCGCGGGCCATGTGGAATACAGATTCGCCGCCTTCGCCGTATCGATCGTAGACCCGCCGCCAATCGCCACAAACGCGTCGAATGGCTCCGATTGTGCCACCGCCGCGGCCGCTTGAAACGACGCATCGGTAGGCTCAATCGCGATGGCGCTGAACAGCAGGTAGGAGATGCCGGCGGCTTCCATCGACTCGCACGCCGCTTGGACGGGATAGGCATCGACCAGGTTAGGATCGGCAAGCACCATGACGCGGCGTGCCTTGCGCTCAGCCAGATCCAGTCCCACCTCGCGTGTCACACCGTTTCCAAAGCGGATATTGGAAGCCGGCAATTCAACAATTCCAGTAACGGGCATGCGCTTAGGTTACTATGGCAAGAAGTGACGCACTGATGGAGCCTTCGCGCGGCCTCCTGCCCAAGTCCAATGGTTTGAAACCTGCCTCCGCTTTGCTCAGCGCGAGCACACTGCTTTATGCTTTTCGCGCGTTGCCGGCGGCCCCGCCCTCGGCGCAGGTGCGCCTGCGGAAACAGATCGCCCAGGTGGTGAAGGATTTTCTTCCTTGCGACGTCATCGACGTCCATATCTACGGTCAAGAGGCCGACCCTTCCCTTCCAGTTGAGCTGGCAGAAAAGCTTCGCAAGGGCGATCCCGTGCGCGATGACCAGGGGTGGGTAGCGCTTCCGATTCGCGAATTTAAACGGATCGCCGGATTTATCGCCGCTCACCTGCCGCATCACAAAGAAATAGACCTCGACGACTACGAGCAGATTCTCTCCGCGGTTGTGAGCATCGCCACGGCTGCGCTGGAAAACGCGCGGGAGTTGGAGCGCACACGCCTCGACAACGAACTGCTGCGAAA
>JBDTMC010000060.1:0-24327 GCA_039934475.1 Bryobacteraceae bacterium
AGACCTCGGGTTACGTTTCTATCGCGATCCGCAAACGAAGGACTTCCTGCTGGCCGGCAGCGGGCAGCAACATATTGAGGTGATCGTCAGCCGCCTTAAGAAGCGCTACGGAGTGGAAGTGACGCTGCACGCGCCGAAAATCCCCTACCGTGAAACTATCCGCGGCAAGGCTGACGTGCAAGGTCGCCACAAGAAACAGACCGGCGGCCACGGTCAGTTCGGCGATTGCTGGATCAAAATGGAACCGCTCGAGCGGGGCAAGGGCTTTGAATTCGGCAATGAGATCTTCGGCGGCGCCATCCCGAGGAATTTTGTGCCGGCGATTGAAAAAGGCATCATTGAGACGGCCGCTCGCGGCTACCTCGCCGGTTTCCCGGTGGTGGATTTCAAGGTAACCGTCTACGACGGCTCCTACCATGACGTCGACAGCTCAGAGATGTCGTTCAAGCTGGCAGCGCGGAAGGCGTTCAAGGCGGGAATGGAACTGGCCAAGCCGGTGCTTCTTGAGCCTGTCATGAATGTGGAAGTGCAAGCCCCTGTCGAGTTTGCCGGTGATCTGATGGGCGACATGAACGGCCGCCGTGGTCGCATCGCCGGCATGGACATCAAGGGCAATACGCAAATCATCAAAGCGCAGGCGCCCATGTCTGAGATGTTGAACTACCAGAACGATCTGATTTCGATGACCCAGGGACGGGCATCCTTCAGCATGGAGTTCGATCACTACGATTACGTACCGGCGTTACAGGCCGATAAGGTAATTGCAGCGGCCAAGGCGGCGCGCAGCGGCGAAGAAGAGGAAGAAGAGTAGCGAAATCGCGGGATCGGAGGGGTTCGCCGGCGGCCCCTCCCGTAACCCAAAAATAAATCCGCAACCGCCGTCCACCAGCCGCATCGAAGCTAATGAGGAAGCAGTTTTCGAGTTTCGCGTCCGCATTACGCCTTCAGCGTTCCCCTCTTCGCTGTCGACGGGCTCGGTCGTGGCATTTTGTCACACCTCTGTATTCGGTTGACCCACCCCTACCGTCTGTCGTAGACTCAAGAACGCAGCAATGTAATCAAGTATTCATTCCATTACGAAGGCTAATGATGACCCAAAGTCAACGCCTGTCGGCACCGATAGTGTTGTTCGTTTCTGTCCTCTTCAGTACCGGATGTGCCAGCACAGCGAGAATCGATCCCTTCGGGATGTCCTTTATGCCGCCGGCCCCACGCACCGTCGAGGTTTCGGCAGCAGTCAATGCCGCCACAGAACCGCCGCGGGTTCCCGCCAACATCTACCTCAAGCAGACGCCGGCCACCTTCGTCACTCCCGCCCTCATCCACCCTCCCAGCTTTTCTGAAACTATCCGCCGCGCCGACCAGCATTTTCAGGCCGGCAAACGGTTCTATCAGGAAGGAAGCCAGGAGGAAGCACGCAGGGAGTTTGACTTGGCGCTGGATATCCTATTAGATGCCCCCGAGACGACAGACCGGCCGGCCCTCGAGAAAAAGTTCGACGAGCTGGTGCGATCGATCTATCGCTATGACGTAGACGGACTCGGCTCAGGCGTCAATGCGCAGGACCCCGTTTTTGAACGTTCCCCCCTCGAAGCCATCCTTGAATTGACCTTCCCCGTAGACCCCAAGATGAAGAACAAGGTGGACGACGAAGTTCGTGCCACCGCCTCCCAGCTTCCGCTTGAAGTGAATGACGCGGTCCTCAGCTACTTGAACTACTTTTCGAGCGAGCGCGGACGGCGCGTCATGATTGGCGGCTTGAAGCGCGCTGGACGTTACCGCGCCCTCATCTCGCGAGTTCTCGACGAAGAAGGCGTCCCCCAGGAGTTGATCCACCTCGCGCAAGCGGAGTCCGGCTTCATTCCTCGCGCCCTTTCCAGTAAGGCGGCTGCGGGAATGTGGCAGTTCATGGCCTTCCGCGGCGCACAATATGGTCTGCTGCAAACCGCCACCACCGATGATCGCCTCGATCCGGAGAAGGCCACACGGGCCGCCGCGCGCCACCTGCGCGACCTCTATACCGAGTTCGGTGACTGGTATCTGGCCCTGGCGGCGTACAACTGCGGACCGGGCTGCGTCGATCGCGCCGTGCAGCGAACCGGGTTTGCCGATTTCTGGGAACTTCGGAATCGCAATGTCCTGCCGAAAGAGACTCAGAATTACGTTCCGGCGATCGTCGCCATGACCATCATTGCCAAGAACCTGAAGGACTACGGCATTGAGAATCTGGAAGTCGATCCCCCCTGCGAGTACGATACCCTCGAGATCTCCGCTCCCACCAACATCACCTTGATTGCCGATGCCGCTGACCGGCCGTTGTCGGAACTAAAGGATCTGAATCCCGCGCTGCTGAAGCCCGTGGCGCCTTCCGGTTATCAAATGCGGATTCCCAAAGGTTCGCATGCAACCGTGCTGGCAGCGCTGGACTCGGTGCCGGTAAGTCACCGCGCCAGTTGGCGCGTTCATCGTGCGGAACACGGCGAGACGCTGCCCGTCATCGCCCGTCGCTTCAACACCACTCTCTCCGCGCTTCAGGCGGCGAACAGTTCCATGGATACCCCCGAAGCTGGCGATGTCGTGCTGATTCCAGCCGCCGTCGCTGCTACGCCCAAAGTGGTCAAGACGTACGCACACAGCAGACAGAGCGGCTCGAAGAAAGTTGTCGCTTCCCGTCACGCTGCGTCCCGGCAGACCACCAAAACCGTCGCCAATAAGGCCAAACCGCGTTTCCGCCACGGTCACGCGATCGCCGCGCGATAAGGCTCCGCAGCCGCCTCGCCGTCGATTTCCCGATGCAAATGCTTGCCTTGTACTGAAAACGAGTTATTCTATCTCTTGATTGGATTCCGTACAGGAGGCATGGAAAATGTTTGATAGGCGTAAGCTGGCAGTCGACGACGACGAGCTGGACGACCTCGAGTACGACGAAGGATCCGTGGACGAAAAGTCCGAGATCGGAGAGTACGATTTGGACGACGAAGATATGGACGAAGCAGATGAGATCGTAGTGGTGTTGAAACCGGCCCCCACGCCAGCTCCGGCGCCACCTGCGGAATCCAAACCCGAAGAATCCGCGCCCAAGCCGGCCGTGGCTGAGGCGCCGGTTGCCAAAAAGCCGGTTCAACCGGCCAAGAAGGTAAAGGCCAGCAAGCCCGCGCCCGCTAAAAAGGTCACGGCGAAGAAAACGATAACTAAGAAAGCACCGATGAAAAAAGCTGCTGTGAAAGTCCCTGCAAAGGCCGCCAAGAAGGCCGCACCGAAAACCGTCGCCGTAAAGAAAGCCGCGGCGCCGGCAAAGAAGGTTGCGACGAAGAAAGCTGCCGCCAAGAAAGTTGTTGCCAAAAAGGCAGCGGTTAAGGCGCCGGCGAAGAAGGTTGCCCTGAAGGCAACCAAGAAAGCCGCCCCCAAGAAGGCCGTGAAGAAAGCCGTCGCAAAGAAGGTAGTGGCTAAGAAAGCAGCCCCGAAGAAAGCAGCAGTCAAGAAGGCCGCTCCTAAGAAGGCCGTCGTAAAGAAGGCCGTCAAGAAGAGCAAGAAGTAGATCAGTGGCAGGGACGCCACCCAAGGCGTCCCTGTACCAACAGCGGACGGAAGGGGCCGTTCTATTTCAGAACGGCAGTCCGGCAGCGATCAAACAGCTGCAGCAGTGCGTCCGCCTGCTCCTCTGGTGTGCGCGTGCCTTGCTTACCGGTAAACCCGGTTGTCGTGACGCTTTTTCCATAGCCTGTCGTCACAGCGATGAACTTCATCAGGTCCAACGCCACTTCATCCTTGCTCCGCGCCGGACCTGCCGGGGGAGTGGACACGGGCACTGGCACTTCGTTATCTTCGGGCATATTCAAGATCTCACCTCCTGGAAAATCGAAATTCCAGGGTAACTCATTCGTATGCCCGTAAACGCGGTGCGCTTCGTGCGGAAGATGCGCGGCGGCGCGCAAGCTCATCTCATCGAAGCCGACGACGGCCACTTCTACGTCGTCAAATTCGTGGAAAACCCCCAGCACCGGCGCATACTCGTGAACGAGATGATCGCGTCTGTACTCCTCGACTATCTGCAGATCGTCGCTCCGGAGACCGCCGTCGTACAAGTAGGCGACGAGTTCCTGCGCGAGAATCCGGAAGTGCACATCGCGCTCGGAACCCGTCGCACGCCCCCTCGGCCCGGTTGGCATTTCGGTTCGCGCTTTCCCGGAGATCCAGCCAAACTGGCCGTGTACGATTTCCTCCCCGACGCGGTAATCGCGAAAGTGGAGAACCTGTCGCACTTTCTCGCCGTCCTGGTGTTGGATCGCTGGGCGGGCAACGCGGATGCCCGGCAAAGCGTCTTCTTGCGGGCCCGCGTGCGCCAGTGGTCGCCGCAAACGCAGACACACCCCTTGAAGCAAGGCTTCGTCGCTTTGATGATCGATCACGGCTATCTCTTCGGAGGCCCCAACTGGGAATTCAACGACTCTCCTCTTCAGGGTCTCTACTTTCGCCCCCATGTCTACGAATCCGTGCGCTCCCTCGACGATTTCCAACCCTGGCTCGACCGCGTAACCCATTTTCCGGAAGACGTCATCGACCAGGCGCTGAAGCGGCTGCCACCCCAGTGGTACAGCGGCGAAGAGGACCAGCTCCAACGCCTGATGCAGAAACTGATGGCCCGCCGGAAAAGGGTGCCCTCACTGATCGAGGATTCCCGCGGCGCACGCAGCAATCCTTTTCCCCAGTGGCGCTAACGGCCGGCCGCACACCGCTGAGGTTCGATAGACTGAGAGTTTGATGCATCGATACCTCCTCCATAACGGCGCGATCCTCGACGCGGGCTCGTCGCTCACGCTGTCGCCCGGGCAGGTAGGGCTGATGAACGGCTGGGGCGTCTTCAGCACGGTTCGGGTACATGAGGGCGTCTTGTTCGCCTGGCCGCGCCACTGGGCCAGAATGGCGCGCGATGCCGGTGTGATGCGCGTTCCCTTCCCCTGGACCAGCGCCCAAATCGAAGTCGAGCTCTTGAAGCTGGTAGAAGCCAATGCGGCGCGGAACGCCACGCTGCGCGTAATGGCCGTGCGCAATCGCGGTGGCATGTACGAAGGACCGAACATCACCCGCGATACCGACCTCATCGCCTTCACTACGGATTTGCGCGAATGGGGCGGCGCCGCCCGCCTCGGCGTGGCTCCCGATGCCCGCCATGCCGCCTCCATTTTCGCCGGAACCAAAGTGCTCTCCTGGGCGCAGAACCTCTCCTACTATGAAAAGGCGCACGAGGACGGATTTGATGAAGTCGTGCTGCTCAATGAGCGCGGGGAGGTCAGCGAATGCACCTCCGCCAATTTGTTCGCCGTTCAGGGACCGCTCGTGTTGACGCCTCCCCTTTCCTCCGGTTGCCTGCCGGGAGTGACACGGCAGTTGCTGTTGGAGGAAATTCGCGTCCCCGGCCTCGAAGTCCGCGAACAGGTGCTGACTCTGGCCGCCCTCGAGGCAGCGGATGAAGTATTTATGACATCCACCACACGCGACTTACTACCGGTGGCTTCCATTGAAGGTTTGCACGTACGGAGCGAGGGCCGCGCCCGGGCTCGGCTTCAGGACGCCTTCCGGCAATACCTGGCCAGCTACGTTGCCCGCGCCGCCGCCACTACCGTGCGTTGAGAAATCAATCCCTCCTTTACGGGGGGTTTGACACCCGATATATAATCAGAGCGATTCGAGAATTCGCAAGATGCTTGCAACGTGCCCAAGATGCGGGTCCCGAAAATTTCGGCTGCAGAAATCGCGATCGTGGATCGACAAGCTGTCCGAGCATCTTGGCACATTTCGTGTACGCTGCCTCGACTGCGGTTTTAACTACGAGAAAAAATGGAAGCTCAAGGACTACTTCTACGCTAAATGCCCGCGATGTTTGCGCATGGATTTAACGTATTGGAGCGAGCAATATTACCGCGCCCCTCTCTCCGTAACCTGGAAGATCGCCTTCGGTGCGAAACGAATCCGTTGTGAAGCCTGCCGCCATAACTTCTCCAGCTTCCGCATGCTGCGAATGAAATACAAGAAGCCCTCTGAGAGAGCAGCGGAAAACAACCGCGCTGAACCCGGCGCCGTCAGCGACTAGCCCGGGACTTATCGCCGTCGATCCGCGCTAATCGACGCCCCATAATGCTTTGCTTATGCATGGAACCGCCCTCATCACCGGAGCCGCTCGCGGCATAGGCTTGTCCACAGCCCGCGCCTTCCTGGAAGCCGGATGGCGGGTAATCGCCCTCGACAAGCAATTCGGACCCGAAATCGCCGGAGAGCGCCTCGACTTCGACCTGCGCCACGTTACCGGCATCCCCGCACTGGTGGCTTCGCTCGGCCAGATTGACACGCTGGTGAACAACGCCGCCGTACTCTATTGCGACCCGCTCGGCGCAATTCCGGAGGAACACCGCCGTGAGATCCTCACCGTGAACCTGGAAGCGCCCGCCGCGCTCATCGCCGCCGTCGCTCCTCAAATGATTGCGCGCCAGGCAGGCCGCATCGTCAACGTCAGTTCCGTATCGGCGTTCACCGGCCACCCCGATCTCTGGTATGGCATCACCAAGGCGGGCCTCCTCAATCTCACCAAGTCCTGGGCCAAGGCCCTCGGACCTCATCAAGTGATGGTCAACGCGGTCGCGCCCGGTCCCACCCGGACGGACATGTACGACCAATTGCCACAGTCGCGCAAAGACGCCGTGATGAACGCCGTCTATTCCGGACGCGTTTGCACGCCGCAGGAAGTGGCCAAAGTGATCCTGTGGTTGGGTAGCGCAAGCCCGCACTACGTGAATGGGTCAACGCTCGATGTGAATGACGGATCCTACCCGCGATAGGGTCGTCTATTGGCAGGCCAAAAATAGAAATGGTTCCAAGTGACCCCCGGCGACAGTTTGCTCTCCAGCCGGCATGCTCGGCCTGAGCGTGGCATCCAGCGGTGACAAGCCATTCGCCCTTGCTCCACAGAAGCGTCTTTTTTTGATCCGCCCCTGCTTCGCCGCTCCGGCGACCGCTTCTCTACCCCTGGTAGAAATCTTAAACTCGATGCAGCCTTTCACTCGCCCACAGCGACCTGCCGTTACCGGCTTGCCACGGCGGGGTCAACGCTCCCGGCCTACACCTTCGTTACTCGACCCGGCTACCTCCAGACTCGCTGGCTTTGAGCTCCTGACCTCGCTGCGGTTTCCCGTTGCGGGGACTCTCAACGCTCTCTGCGCGCTGCCTGGTACTTCACCGGCCCGTCCTGCGCCGCTCGCAACTCGCTACTCCCCTCCGGGGTTTCCCCCTCGGGATCGAAGCACTCGACTTGCGCCGACTCAAGAGACTTACCTCACGGGACGCCCGTTAACCCTTCGCTCCCCGTTTGTTGCAATTGTGATTACCGCAAACGGCTCATCGTTCCAGGCTCGCTGCCTCCCGCTTGGCTCACCGTTCCGTGAACCTCTTGGAACCATAGCCATCATGCGCCGAAACCATTTTGTAGTCAAACAGAAACTTACCGTTCTAGCCTGCTTTCCTCAGGTTTTATCAACCCAAAGAATCAATAACTTACAATCTGACCCTGGAGGATATTTTGTGGATAAAACAGCACTGACTGAAAATGTTCGAAGCTATTTAGGGGGAAACAGTTTGAGGATCATCCCGGTATCGGTCGCTGCCCAGACGTGGTCGGGCGTGGGGGATGCCAGGAAAACCCGCCGCGCCGAGGCCCGATAGTCCACCGGCATCTCGGTCCACAGCACCCGATCTGCCTGGTCACTCTTTAGAATTCTAACTTTGCCCGGAATCGGGAGGGCGCTCGATTTTCCCGGAGGCTCAAAGCCGGCCATGTAGGCCGACCCGTCGTTGCCAACCCAAACATCGGTAATCGCCCGGTTGTTGCGGCGGAAGACTGACTGGCTCTTACCGCCCACGTCCAGCCTCATAACCTCGGAGGGAAAATCGAAGCGGTCGCGAAACTCAAACAGCGCCAAACCGCCGCCGGGCCCGAAGCGGAGCCGTGTGATAGTACCGAAAAGAGAGGCCGCCGTGGGAGTCCAATGTTCTCCGCCGTCCTTGGTGTCAAGAAACAGGCTCGAAGCGGGCCATTCCGGGCGCCCCTGGAACGACTCGGGATCCAGCCACGCCGGCAGATTGCCATCCATCCCTCGTCGCTGCGGGCGAGACACGCCCACCAGCATTCCCGACTTAGGAGTGGCGAACGTCATCCACAGGTAAATGCTATTCTCCGGCTTCCCGGCCGGAACAGCGGCAGCCGGCACGGCCGTCCACGTCTTGCCGCCGTCGGAAGTCTCATATAGCGACTTCTTTGTGCCGAACGCCCATCCGCGCTCGGGAGTCAGAAAATACACCCTGACAATGCTATCGGGAGTCTTCACCTTCCGCCAGCTCCGGCCCGATTCCAGCGTCTGATACAAACCGTCGCGCGTCACCATCCAACCGGTGCTGTCGTCGAGGAAGAACATGCTGGCTGGAATGGACTTCACCGGCTGAATCTCCCAGGTTTGTCCGCCGTTGCTGGTGATCACAATCACAGCTCTCGGTTTGCGGTCTTGACTGGTCAAATAGCCGCACGCGATGCCACGCCGTTCGGAGGGAAACTGAAAATCCGTAATGACCAGCGATTCCTTGTCCAGGTCATGTTCAAAAACGACACGCCAGCGCCCGCTGGTTTCCACCTTCGCCTGTGTAGGCGCCGGTGAGGCAGGTAAGGCGGTGCGCTGGCCCAACGCGGCAGACGCCAGCACAACCCACAAGGCGAGTAATCTCATGAGCGCTGTCAAACTCGCTTTTCTGGAGACTCCGCCGGGCCGCCCGAAAGCACCAGGCCGGCGTGATCCGCGTTTTCCACCGCGTCCGGAGCCATACGAGCCAGAACCAGCAGGCAGCCGATCTGCTCTCCCACCGTCGTTAAAACTTCCATCTCGTTGCCATTGTGGGAATGTGGCGCACGATGCTGGACATTGATCACGCCCACCACGCGGTTGCGCGCTATCACTGGTGCCGAAAGAAAAGCTTCGTAGGTATCCTCCGGCAGATCTCGAAAGTACTTGAACCGGGGGTCCTGATACGCTTCTCGCGAAATGGCCAGCAAGCGACGTTCGCGCGCCACCCAGCCCGTCAGGCCCTCATTCATCTTCAAACGGACCTTGCCGATGGCCGAAGGATGCGGCGTGTTGGACGCGCACAGGACAAGCTCGCCGTGATCCATCAGGTAGATGAGGCAGGAATCGCATTCCATGAACTCGACGATCAGGCCAACAATCCCTTTCAGAACTTCCTGCAGGCTCATCTCGCGTACCATGAAGCGGCTGATTCGCTGAAATAATGCGAGTTGCTGCTCGGTGCGCTGGAGTCGTGCTTCCAGATCCTTGGGCTTGGACACGAACGTTATTATCCCAGAAACCGTTGCCGAAGTTTAACCTCTCTGCAGAGGCTGGAAAGATGGCTTCCTCGGATTGCCTTTTCAGGTCTTGGGCGGCTAGGATAAGGTCAGTGTTTCAATTAGGTACCGACGCAAGCAGTTAAGGAGGGCGAGCGCATGTGGAACCGCAGAAAAGAAGAAGAGGCAGCACCGAAGCCCGCAGCAACGACGCCCACCTCGAATGAATTCAGCAGGGAGGGAATCCCAATGGCAACCATGACTACGCGTACGAGTGACGATAGCCACCGCGGTACAGCCGCCATTGGCAAGTCAGTCCTGATTAAGGGTCAAGTCATCAGCCGTGAAGACCTTTATGTCGACGGCGAGGTGGACGGATCCATCGAGATGGAAGAGCACCGTCTCACCGTAGGCCCGAACGGGAAGGTGCACGCCGGCATCAAAGCACGCGAGGTTGTCGTCCTCGGCTCCGTGAACGGGAACGTCGAAACCTCAGACAAAATCGACATTCGCAAAGATGCGAAGCTGGTGGGCGACATCAGGACGGCGCGCATCGTGATTGAAGATGGAGCCTATTTCAAAGGCAGCATCGATATTGCCCGTCCCGAACCGCCCAAGCCCGCGAGACCGGCGGCATCGGCTGCGGCTGCGTCAGCCGCGCACACACCACTTCCGGCCGGAGCGCCGGACGGCAAGCGTTGAGGCGAATTTGTTCTCCAAACGCCTGCGGGACATGTTGGGTGGAAGCGTCCCCGGCGAACAGCGGCAGGACAAGCTGGGAAATCAGCCGCAGCAGCAGGAGCAACCGGAGGTGCGTTCCAGCCACGGGTTGGAGCAATTCTTTTCCGCACTGCGCGACACCGTAGGACTCTCCCTCCTCGATATGGGCGGTGCTAGCCAGGCCAATGTGAGCTTCATCACCAGCCTCGGCCACCGCCTCTATTCCGAAGACTTTATCCGCAGCATGGAGCAGACTTTTGGTACGGCGGACTTTTACGCCAACCAGGGCGACCCCGCACGGGTGGATACTTTTCTCCAGCAGATGTTGACCTTTCCCGATGGGCACTTTGACGGTGCCCTCGTGTGGGATGCCTTCCAGTTCATGAGTCCCGCCCTGTTGCACCCCACCATCGAGCAACTGAGCAGAATCCTCCGGCCGAACGCGTACCTGCTGGCGTACTTTCACGCCGACGAACGTGCAGCTACCGTGCCTTCCTTCTCCTACCGCATCACCGACGCCAAGACGCTGCTGCTATCGCGGCGCAGCCGTCGCGAGCCGGCGCAGTTCTTCAACAATCGCTCGGTGGAGAAACTGTTCAAGAACTTCCAATCGGTGAAGTTCTTCCTCACGCGGGATCAACTGCGCGAAGTCTTAGTGAAACGGTAGCGGCCGGTCAGCTGATTCCAGCGAATTTGGAACGGTTCCAGGAACGCCGCCAATCCGCGAAATGTGCTCACTTTGGTGCCTTCCACGTCGTCCCAGCGCACGGGTACTTCCACAGCGTGAATGCCTAATTTTCGCGCCAGAAAGAGCAGTTCGACATCGAAGCCGAACCCGTCCAGAAGCTGCCGGCTGGCAATATCACGGGCAGCCTGTGCTTCAAAAAGCTTGAAACCGCACTGCGTGTCGTGAAACGGAAGACGCGTCACAATCCGCATCATCAGGTTGAACAGACGGCCCGCGAATTCCCGCTGCCAGGGTTGATGAACTCCTACCAGCGAACGGTCCAGAGCGCGCGACCCGATGGCGATGCGGGCGCCAGTTCGAGTTGTGGCGTCCCACAGCTTCTGCAACTCTTCAATCGGTGTGGAAAGATCGGCGTCGGTAAAGAGAACCCACACGCCACGCGCCTCATTGAAGCCGTGCCGCACCGCATAGCCCTTCCCGCAATTGCCCGGGTTCTTCACCAGTCGAACCCGCGGGTCCCGGCGGACAAGATCTTCAACCAGGGCGGCAGTGCCATCGCGTGAACCGTCGTCGACAATCAGCAGTTCTATGAATTCAAATGACCGGGAATCGATGTAGGCGACAAGGCGATCCAGACTGCCCGGCAAACGGCGTTCCTCGTTGTAGACGGGCACAACGATAGTGAGTGAGTGCAACTGTCAATTATAATGAAGCTTTCCGGAGAGAATCTATTGTCGTTAGAAGACGATCTACTTGCCCAACGCCACGCACGCGTTCGTGAGATTGAGGCGCTCGGGTTCAAACCCTACGGGCACCGCTTCGAATTCACCCACCGCGTTCCAGAGATTCGCGCCCTGTTCAGTGAGAAAACGGGCGAAGAGTTGGAAGCCAACCGCGTGCCCGTGCGCATTGCCGGCCGCGTCGTCACCATGCGGCACATGGGCAAAGCCGGGTTTGCGCACCTCCAGCAGGATGGCGAAAAGCTGCAGGTGTACGTGCGCAAAGATGCCGTCCCGGAACCCGACTACAGCCTCTTCAAGCTGTTGGACGCCGGCGATATCGTTGGCTGCGACGGCTATCTGTTTCGCACCCGCACCAATGAGCTAAGCGTTCACGTCGAGAAGATGTACTTCCTCGCCAAGACACTATTGTCTCTGCCGGAGAAGTGGCACGGCCTCGAGGATGTGGAAACCCGCTACCGCCAGCGCTACCTCGATCTCATCGCCAATCCCGAATCGCAGCGTGTGTTTGTAGCACGCGCGAAGCTGGTCGGATCGCTGCGGCGGCAGTTGGAAGAGCGCGGCTTCATTGAGGTGGAAACACCGATGATGCAACCCCTCTACGGCGGAGCCGCGGCGCGCCCGTTTGTGACGCATCACAATACGCTCGATATCGATCTATACCTGCGTATCGCTCCGGAACTGTATTTAAAGCGCCTTGTGGTGGGCGGCCTGGAGCGCGTCTTCGAGATCAACCGCAACTTCCGCAACGAAGGCGTCAGTACGCGCCACAACCCTGAGTTCACCATGCTCGAGTTCTATCAGGCCTACACCGACTACCGCGGCCTGATGGATCTCACTGCGGAGTTGTTGCGGCAAGCCGCCATTGATGTCACCGGCAGCGCCGTGATCGAATATCAAGGCACCCAGCTCGACTTCGGAAACGTGCGCCGTTTCAGCATGCGCGAAGCGGTGATCGCCTTCTGGCCCGAGGAAGCGAAGCCCACCATGGAGCAGGTCAAGGATCCGCAGTGGCTGCTTTCCCATTCGCGAAAAGCGACCGCCGGCGAGGCCCTCGCCGACATCTTCGAGCGCGTGGCCGAGGAGCATCTGGTCCAACCGACGATGATCTACGATTACCCGGTGGAGCTTTCGCCCCTTTCAAAGAACAAGCCTGATGAGCCGGAATTCGTCGAGCGTTTTGAAATCTACGCCGCGGGCATGGAACTCGGCAACGCCTATACCGAGTTGAATGATCCGCAGGAGCAGCGCCGGCGCTTTGAATTGCAACTCGCCATGCAGGAGCGCGGCGACGAAGAGGCGCACCAGATGGACGAAGATTACGTCCGTGCTCTCAGCTATGGCATGCCGCCAACCGCGGGAGAAGGCATCGGAATCGACCGTATGGTCATGCTCTTCACCAACTCGCGCTCTATTCGCGACGTGATTCTCTTCCCGCTGCTGCGCCCGGAAGGTCCCATCGGTCTGGCTGACAGACTACGGCAGCTGTGAACAACCGCTTCGAATTCTTCATCGCGTCGCGCTACCTGCGTGCCAAGCGGAAGCAGGCTGTGATCTCGATCATCACAGTGATCTCCATCATCGGCGTGGCCGCGGGTGTGATGGCGCTCATTATCGCCCTCGCCATCAACGCCGGCTTCCGCGGCACTCTCCAGCGCAACCTGCTCGGCGCCACCGCGCATATCAGCGTCCTCGAAAAGGAACCGGCTAACGGGATTGAGAACTGGCGCGATTTGGGCCAGAAATTGAAGACCTTGCCGCACGTCACCAGCGCCACACCCGCGCTCTACGGACAAGTCTTCCTCGCCGGTCCGCTGCTCTCCTCCGGCGCTTTTCTCAAAGGCATCGACATGACTTCCGCTGCGTCCACCGAAGATCTTCGCCGCAATATCAAGCAGGGTTCGCTCGACGCCGTGCAAAAGCCGGGCCTGTTACCCGGGTTGATTGTCGGGTCGCGCCTCGCGCAGCAGACGGGACTGGTGCTGAATCAGGTGGTCAATGTGATCAGCCCGCAGGGCGAGATGACGCCGTTCGGTCCGCGCCCCAGCTATTTCCGCTTTCGCGTCGCCGGAATGTTCGAATCGGGTTTCTACGATCTGGACAACGCGTGGGCGTTTACTTCTCTCGCCGCCGTTCAGAAAGTGCTCGCCGTAGGCGACGTCGTAAATTCTGTAGAGATCAAGCTGGACGACATTTACACGGCGCCGCAAGTGGCCATGGCAGCGGAGAAGATCGCCGGCCCCAAACTGGTGGCCACGCCGTGGATGGAACAGAACAAGCAGCTACTCAACGCCCTCCGCATGGAGCGTGTTGTCACCGTCATCACCATCGGCCTCATCCAACTTGTCGGCGCGCTCAACATCCTCATCACGCTCATCATGATGGTGATGGAGAAACATCGCGATATCGCTATTCTCATGTCGATGGGCGCGCGAAAGTCGCAGATCCGCAACATTTTCGTCGCGCAAGGCGTCCTCATCGGAGTCGTCGGCACAGCCATTGGCCTTGTCGCCGGCTACGGCTTGAGCTTTCTCGCTGACCGCTATCAATGGATTCGCCTCGATGAACAGGTTTATTCCCTCAGCTTCGTGCCGTTTGAGCCCCACCTGCTGGACGGCCTTTGGGTGGCTGCGGCGGCCATCCTGGTAAGCTTCGTAGCGACCTTGTACCCGGCGCGCACGGCTTCCCGGATCGCTCCGGCCGAGTCCCTTCGATACGAATAACATGTGCGGCATCGCTGGATTTACTCACAAAAATCGCAAGCCAGAGGATGGGCTCATCCAAAGGGCTACCCAAACGCTCCGCCATCGCGGCCCCGACCAACAGGGCGTCTTTGAGTCCGAAACAATATCGATGGGAGCGGTCCGCCTCAAGATCATAGACCTCGCCGGCGGCGACCAGCCAATTATCAGCGACGACGGCGACGTGGTCATCGTGTTCAACGGAGAGATCTACAACCACGTCGAAGTGCGTCACGAGTTGGAACGCCTCGGTCATTCCTTTCGCACCCGCTGCGATACTGAAGTCGTCCTCGAGGCATTCCGGCAATGGGACACCGCCTGCTTCTCGCGCCTCCGCGGCATGTTCGCCGCCGCGTTGTGGCGCCGCTCCGACAGGCGCCTCGTGCTCGCCCGCGACCGCATGGGCATCAAACCCTTGTACCTCCACCAGCGCGGCGAGGACCTCTATTTCGGCTCGGAATTAAAAGCGATTCTCGAGCACTCCGAAGTCGAGCGGCGGCTCGATTTCAATGCTCTCTGCTACTACCTTTCGCTCAACTACGTCCCCACACCCTGGACGCTCGTCAAGGGCATCACCAAGCTGCGGCCTGGCCATTGGCTCGAGTGGCGCGACGGCGTCGTTCGCAGCGAACCCTACTGGCAGATTGATTTCCAGCCATTGAGCGAATGGAAGCTGCCGGAAGCGGTGGAAGCGCTCGATCTGCATCTGCGCAACTCGGTCCGCGAGCACCTCATCTCCGACGTACCCTTGGGCGTATGGGCCAGTGGAGGTCTCGATTCCACCACCGTTCTGCACTACGCTTCCCTCTACACATCGAAAAAAATTAAAACGTTCTCTGTCTCCTTCAAGGGGCAGACTTTTGACGAGAGCCGCTACTTCCGCCTGGTTTCCAAACGCTATGCCACGGAGCACCACGAGTTCGACCTGAACACCGGACACGACCTCACCGACACCATCACCCGCATGGCCTACTTCTCCGACGAGCCCAGTGCCGATGCCGGAGCCCTCCCCGTCTGGTACCTCTCGCAGATGTGCCGCTCCCAGGTCACCGTCGCCCTCAGCGGCGAAGGAGCCGACGAAATCTTCGGCGGCTACAACACTTATCTCGCGGACTCCTATGCCTACACGCTCCGCGCCACGCCGGAGTTTCCGCGGCGCTGGGCTCTCAGCCTGCTGGAACACCTCCCCGTCTCCGACGACAAGATCAGTTTCGAGTACAAGGTGAAGCGTTTTCTCGCTGGCTCCCTGCTGCCTGCGGCCGATGCGCACTTGTTCTGGAATGGCGCCTGCTCGAGACAACAGAAAGAGGCCCTCCTCGGGCGCGATGATTTTCTGCCGCCGGGTACATTGTTTGAGCGCTTGCCGAAGCCCGCGAATTCCGCCGGACATGTCAACCGCTTCCTCTGGATGGATCAGCTCAACTATCTGCCTGACGACATCCTTTACAAGTGCGATCGCATGAGCATGGCGCATTCCCTTGAAGTGCGGCCACCGTTCCTCGATCACCGCATCGTGGAGTTTGCCGCCTCCCTGCCTGAGGATCTGAAGGTTCACGGTAGCCAGTTGAAGTACGTACTCAAGCAGCTCATGAGCGACAAAGTTCCGCAAGCCGTCGTGAAGCGTAAGAAAGAAGGCTTCGACATCCCCGCGCACGCCTGGTTTCGCGGCCCGCTGCTACCGTTGTTGAAAGATACCCTGACGCCCTCCGCGATTGCGGCCTCCGGAGTATTCCAAACCGCCGCAGTGGAACAGATGATCGCCGACCACGTAGAGCGGCGGCAGAACCTCGGGTACCAGTTGTGGGGCTTGCTGACGCTCTTTTTGTGGATGAAGGAATGGAACATACAGCCCCCCGCTACCAACTGATCGTCCTGCTGGTAGCCGCCGCTATCTTTCTCGGATGCGCGATCAGTCCGCCCTCGCTGATGGATGATGTGGACGCGGTGCAGGCCCAGATCGCGCGCAACATGCTCGATTCCGGCGATTGGGTGACCGCGCGCCTTGACGGCGTCGCGTACCTGGAGAAGTCGCCCCTCGTCTATTGGATGATGGCCGCGTCGTTCCGGCTATTCGGCGTGTACGATTGGGCGGCCCGCCTCCCCATTGCCTTTGGAGCGATTCTGTTGTGCTGGGTCACGGCCCGGTTCGCCGCCTGGGCCTTCTCTGAGCGCGCCGGCCTCTACTCCGGACTCGTCCTGGCAACCTGCGTGGGGCTATTTCTGTTCACGCGCATTCTCATCCCCGACGTCATTTTGACGCTCGCCATCACGCTCACTATGTGGGGCGCGCTACGTGCGTTGGACGACCTCGAACCACGGCCCCGGCTGTGGGCCGCCGTCGCCGCAGCAAGTATGGGAATCGGCCTTCTGCTGAAGGGTCTGATCGCCGTGGTCTTTCCGCTCGGCGGCCTCATCGTGTACCTCGCCGTCAGCCGCCAGTTATTTCACTGGCCAACCATCCGCCGCCTCAGGCCCATATCCGGCGCGCTGCTCGCGCTGGCCATTGCCGCTCCGTGGCATATAGTGGCAACGCTCGCCAATCCGCCTTATCTCGACTTCACCTTTCACAGTGGGCCCGGCGAATACCGCGGCTTCTTCTGGTTCTACTTCCTCAATGAGCACGTTCTGCGGTTCCTCAACATGCGCTATCCGCGTGACTACAACACCGTGCCACGCGCCTTGTTCTGGCTCTTCCACTTGCTCTGGCTGTTCCCCTGGAGCTTCTATCTTCCGGCGGCGGCCCGCCAAGGCTTCCGCCCCGTGGACCGCGCCGGCCGGGCTCGCTTGCTCGCCCTTTGCTGGACCGGATTCCTGCTCGTCTTCTTCACCTTCTCCACCACCCAGGAGTATTACTCCATGCCGTGCTACCCCGCACTGGCGCTCCTCATCGGCTCAGCCATGGCCGCCGAAAAAGGATTGTTGCGCCCGGGGACCAAGCTCGTAGGAGGAATCGCCGCCCTGGCGACCCTCGCTATTGCCGCCATTCTCTGGATCGTCCGGGCAGCGCCGACGCCCGGAGATATCGCCCAAGCCCTGACGCAGAACCCCGATCTTTATACGTTGTCGCTAGGGCACATGACGGACCTCACTCTGTCGTCATTCGCCTACCTTAGGCTGCCACTGGCCATTGCCGGGGTGGCCTTCCTGATTGGCGCTGTCTCCGCCCTGTGGCTGCGGCACCGCCAGGCATGGCTTGGCATGACGCTGATGATGGTGCTGTTCTTCCATGCCGCGCATGTCGCCATGATGGCATTCGATCCCTACCTCTCGTCGCGCCCGCTGGCCGAAACCCTCCGCCAGTCGCCGCCGGCCACCATCATCTTCGGCGATCAGTACTACACGTTTTCTTCAGTCTTCTTTTATACGAATCAAAAGGGACTTTTGCTCAACGGCCGGGTCAACAATCTGGAGTACGGCTCCTACGCGCCGGGTGCCCCGCATGTCTTTATCGACGACCGCGAATTCGCGCGTCGCTGGCGTAGCGAAGAGCACTATTATTTGCTCGCCGAAGGCCCGGCCGTGCCACGCTTGGAACAACTGGTTGGCCGTTCCACCTTACTTACCGTTAAGGAGAGCGGCGGCAAATTCCTCTTCGCCAACTTTCAGGTTTCGCCGCGCTAAAATAGTGACTGAATGTCAGAATTGCCATTAGTCAGCATCGTCACCCCTAGCTACAACATGGCGCAGTACCTGGAGGAGACGATACAAAGCGTACTCTCCCAGGACTATCCGCGAATCGAGTATCTGGTGATGGATGGCGGCTCGAAGGATGGCACCGTCGATCTCCTCAAGAAATATACCGGCCGGCTGCAGTGGGTCTCGCAGCCCGACAACGGCCAGTCAGACGCGGTGAATCTCGGTTTCGAACGCACGCGCGGTGAGATCTTCGCCTTCCTCAATGCGGATGACATCTACTTGCCCGGCGCCATCAGCGCCGCGGTCCGCCAGTTTCAACAGACTCCCAACGTCGGAGTTGTGTACGGAGAGGCCTGGTATACAACGCAGGCCGGCAACATCATAGGTCGCTATCCAACTAAGAGCTACGACAAAGACAGGCTTGGCTTGCAGTGTTATATATGCCAGCCGACCTCGTTCATCAGGCGCGACGTCTGGCAGTCGGTGAACGGCCTCAATGCGAGCCTGAACTACGCACTGGATTACGACTTGTGGGTGCGCATCTCCCGTCACTACGGGATGGCCTCGATCCCGGACTATCTCGCCACCAGCCGCATGTACAAGGACAACAAAACCATCCGCCTGCGGCGAGTGGGGTTAGGCGAGATTATGGCCCTTCTGGACCGTTACTACGCCTATATCCCGCCACACTGGGTTTACGCCCTGTGCAGCACCTACCTGCACAAGGAAGCGGACGGTTTCTTTGTGCCCGATCCACCCTCCCCACACTGCTACTTGGCCTGTGTCCTTGCCGGGACGTGGTTCAATCGCAAACGTCCCCTCCGGTACTGGGGCGATTGCCTGAAGATGATTGGCCCCGGATTTAAGATCGCCTACAACCGGATGATGGAAAAGCGAACGGTGGGATGATAGGAAGTCGCCATGCCAGTGATCCAGTTCGATAAAGTGTCGAAATCGTACAACCGCAGCGCCGGACGCAATCTGTTGCGCAGCCACGTCACGAATTTCTTCACTCGCCGCAGCCACATGGAGCGGTTCTTCGCATTGAGCGATATCTCTTTCAAAATGGAACATGGGGAAAGTGTCGCCCTGGTGGGCCACAATGGAGCGGGAAAATCCACTTTATTGAGCCTGTTGGCGGGCGTGAGCTATCCCGACGGTGGCATGGTCCAAACAGAGGGTAAAATCGCCGCTTTGCTCGAACTGGGATCAGGTTTCCACCCTGATTTAACCGGACGTGAGAACATCCTGTTGAATGCCGCGATGCTCGGACTGACGCGGCAGCAGGTCCTGGAACGCTACGACCGCATCGTGGACTTTTCCGGTGTCGGCGAGTTCATGGAAGAACCGATCCGCACCTATTCCAGTGGCATGATCATGCGGCTGGCTTTCAGCGTGGCTACTAACGTAGACCCGGATATCCTCATCGTCGATGAAGTGATTGCCGTCGGCGATCAAGACTTCCAGGTGAAATGCCTCAATAAGATCAACGAGTTCCGGGCGGCCGGCAAAACGATGGTCTGCGTCTCCCACGCCTCCAGCACCATCCGCAAGCTCTGCCAGCGCGCGATCTGGCTTGACCATGGCAAACTGATGCTCGACGGACCCATCGACGACGTGATCACAGCCTACGAGGGACGCTCCACCTTCCGCAACGGAGCCTGATTATTTAGGTCGCTCGGCAGCCGCTTTGTACGCGAAATCCCACGCCTGCACGTTAGCCGTGCCATCGGTGTATTCCACCACCGCATATTCGCCCGGCGTAAGCGGCTTCACCGGCCAGATCTTGTACAAACCATCCTCCACCTGATGGCGAAAGACGTCCAGCACTTCGATGTTATCGACGTACTCCTTGGTGACCGGAACAATTTCGACCTTGTCCACAACCCGGTTTCCCTTCAGCGTGGACAGCTTGGCGATGGCGAACCGCTCCGGCGCCGCCAGCCGAATGTAAAATTCCGGCTGATCCTGGTTCACCACATTCACTGACTGCTCGCCGTCGATCTCAATCGTCGCCCTGCCTGAAATCATCGGGATCGGCGAAAGAACCTTCAGGATGTTGCGCCGCTTATTGTCCTTGATCTTGGTCTCCGCTTTCTTAAGCGTCTTTATAGCCTTGCCTTCCACCATGTACACGCCTAATTCGACGGGAATCTGCTCCACCTCGGCGCGCATGGCCCGCTCGGCACGCTCCTCCACATCGGCTTTCTTCGCATCCGCCCGCGCCCCCTCCTCGTGCTGCTTGATGGTGGCTTCGGTCTTCTTCAGATCCACCAGGTCCAGCGGAATCTCTTCCCAATCGCCCCGTTCGGTGCTGAAATACCGCACACGATCGGATTGCACCTGGTACTCGCGCACCACATGCCACGTTCCGTCTTTGAGGTAGAGCCGGAGGTTAGCCAGACAGAGCCCGGCCAAAAGAAACAGAGCGACAAGCGCGCGCCGCACCATACCCCCAGTGTATCGGACGGATATGATGAGAGGGACATGCGATATCGGACACTTGGCAGAACCGGAATTGAAGTGAGTGAGGTCGGCTATGGCGCTTGGGGAATTGGCGGTAAACAATGGCTCGGCGGTACCGACGACGAGTCCCTGCGCGCCCTACGCCGGGCCATCGAACTCGGCTTGAATTTCATCGACACCGCTCTTGCCTACGGCGACGGCCACAGCGAGGAACTGGTGGGCCAGGTGGTGCGCGAGGCCAGCCAGCGTCTGTATGTCGCCACCAAAATCCCGCCAAAGAATCAGCGCTGGCCCGCCCAGCCCGGTATCGGCATCGAAGAAGTCTTCCCCTACGACTATGCGGTCTCGTGCACGGAGAAGAGCCTCCGCAATCTCCGCATGGACACCATCGACCTGCAGCAGTTCCACGTCTGGAATCCGGAATGGCTCCAGCGCGACGAATGGCGGCGTGCGATTGAGGACCTGAAGAAATCCGGTAAGGTGCGTTTCTTCGGAATTTCCATCAACGATCACCAGCCGGATTCCGCCCTCGACCTGATCCGCACCGGCATGATCGATACCGTGCAGGTGATCTACAACGTCTTCGACCAGTCGCCTGAGCGCAATCTGTTTCCTCTCGCCATCCAGGAGAACATCGGCGTACTGGCGCGGGTCCCCTTGGACGAAGGCAGCCTCACCGGTGCTATTACGGAAAAGACAACGTTCGACGGCGATGAATTCCGCGGTTTCTACTTCCGCGGCGACCGCAAGAAGCAGGTGGTGGAGCATGTCAGCGCCCTGCAAAAGGACCTCCAGGGCGTTCCCGGAACCCTTGCTGAGACCGCGCTGCAATTCATCCTCACCCACCCCGCCGTCAGCACTGTCATTCCCGGAATGCGCCGTGTTGCTACCGTTGAGTCCAGTCTGTCCGTCTCAGAGAAAGGCCCGCTGCCGAAGGACCTTCTGGAGGTTATGAGAAGCCATGCTTGGGAGAAGAACTTCTATTGTTAGTGCTTCGCTTTTAGTGCTGACGGCTATGGGAGCCTCTGCGCAGACTGATTGGTTTCCATTGAACCAGGGCAATCAATGGGTGTACCGTCTGGGCGGCCGCTTCGGCAAGCCGCAGAACATCGTGATGGAGGTAGCCGGTACACAGCAAGCCGGCGATCAGACATACACGGTAATCAAAGGCCTGCCGGCGGGCGACATTTGGTTACGCCCGGGCGGCGACGGCAAGATGTATGTGTGGGATCAGGCGGCGAAGCAGGAGACACTCTGGCTAGACTTCAATGCCCCCGCGGACAGCAAGTTCCCCGGTGGCGCCGGCGACCCTTGCACCGGCGCGGCCCACGTGGCCGCCCGCGACGCCAGTTACAAGGGACCGGTCGGCGCATCGGATAGAGCCCTCGTCGTCTCCTACACCCCAGCCTGCGCCGATGCGGGTATCACCGAAGACGTCTTCCTCCCTTACATCGGCCTCGTGCGGCGCACTACTACCAGCTTCGCCGGACCAGTGGTGATGGAGCTTAGCTACAGCCGGTTAGGCGGAGTCACTGTTCTCTCGGACAAGGAGGTTTCGTTCCTGCTATCGCTCGACAAACCCGTGTACGCCCTCGGCGCCGACACCTCGCTGACAGCGCGCTTTGCCTTACGGACCACTTTTGAAAAGCCCCTGGTCCTCACCTTCCCCAGCGGCCAAACGTACGACCTGGCGATTCGCAATGACAAGGGCGAGACCGTCTCCCAATGGTCCACAGGCATCCTGTTTACGCAGGGCGTGCGCACAGAGGAGTTCGGACCGGGCGAGAAGAATTGGGTATTGACGGCCCTGCTCCAGAACGGCAATGGACCGCTGCCACCCGGCAAGTATCAGGCCGAGGCGTGGCTCACCACGATAGAGGGTAAGATCTACGCCGCGTCCGCCGGCTTTGAGATTCAGGGCGCTGCCCTCGAATAGCGTCGCGCCCTGTTTGAGTGACTTACTGCTTCACGGCGATAGTGGGCCGCGGCGGCACCGGCGTGCCGGAGCTGCCATCGTAGCTGGAGACGCCGTTGGCGACAATCACCACCGGAACGGAGTTACTCGGCGCGACAGTGGTTGGAATGCGGACGTTGATCTGCCATGTCCCGATCAACGAAGGCGCCAGACCGGTGTACTGTACGTCCGTAGCGGGCACCCCGTTGAAAAATACATTCAACGTCGTTTGAGCAGGCGTCGCCTTCCCGGGCACGCCCCCGTCAGGCGGCGCTCCCGGTACAAACCCTTGTCCCGTGGCGTACAGTTGAATGATCTTGCCGCGGCTGATCGGGTTCGTGGGTCCGTTGATGGTATTGTCTTCGTTCAGCGCTGCCGCCTGTCCGGAGCCGCTGCTGTCGGATGTGAACAGGCCCGGCGCCACCACGCCAAGCGGCGCCGAGTCCAGCACGGCAAGGATGTCTCCCGTCGATACACGCATCACCTGTATCGACGCACTGCCGGAACTGGGCAAGCCCATCGGAGCAAGGAAGTTGATCTGCCGTGGGCCAACAAAGTAAATAGGCACTGGATGGTCGTTCACCAGCACCTGCGTATCGGCCAGCGTTGTCGGCATTGGCACCGTGCTGAACACCGTCAGGCTGCCATCGGTCAGCGCCAGTGTGCTGCCCGTCGGCGAAAAGAGCGACACATACTGCCCCGGCGAGATCGGCCGTACGGACGGTGTCAGGTAATTGGCGGCGTTAGTCGCGTTCACCAACGGGAAGTAAATGGAAACGCGATGGATTGCCTCGGTCAGCAGAATGTTGCCGGAACGGTCTGTCCGGTCTGAGGTAACTCCGATCGGCCGGAACGACGCCAGGCTGAAATTGATTTGGCCTCCATTCTGGCTTACCGTCAGATACTCCGGGTAGCGCACGGCGCGCCCGTCCGAACCATCACTGTTGAGGCCGGCATCGGCCACCCAGAACTCACCCGTATACGGGCTCACCCAAATGCCAACGGGGCGGCGCAAGCCATTCGTGATGATTTGCGCCGCGCGCGGATCCGGTCCCACATTGCCCGACGATTCAAAGATCAGCACACGGCTGCTCCCGCTATCGGCCACGTACAACCGGTCGGATGTGTCGGTGGAGATGCCGCGCGGCCAGAAGAAGCGATTGTTATCGATGGAGGGCCCAGCCGTTACAAAATCAGGCTGGCCGATCACTGAGGTCGCCAGCATGCCGTTAGTGAAATCCGCTCCACTGGGTTTCTTGAACAACAAAACACGGTTGTGAAGAACATCGGAAACCAGCAGATGGCCGTCTTTGGTGAAGGCAATACCATGCGGCCCCGATAGCGTCCGCTGGCTGGCGTCAATGATCTTGTTCCCCGTAAATGTACTTTGGCCAATCACCAGGTTTGCCTTCGGCGGAATTGTGAGATCCGGCTGGGTGAAAGGCGCCGGAAAGCGAACAACCCGGCTGTTACCAAAATCGGCCACCCACAGGTTGCCGTCGCTGTCGATGGCGAGGGCCGTCGGCCGCGAAAGACCCGTGTCGTTGGTCTGAGTCGCCGTAGCGCTGCCATAATTGGCGCTGGTCCGGTAAAAGCGTGAATCGGGCACGTGCGCCCCGCTTGCCTCGTCGTCCCCCTGGCCAATGACGATATCGGCGCGGTCACCGGGTTTCACGCGCCGGGCATCCTTGAATCCGAGGATACGGTTGTTGCTCGTGTCGGCGACGTAGATGCGATTCGGCTTGCCGCTCCGGTCGATCGCCAGCCCGGATGCGTGCCAGCCGAGCGCATTACCGAGTACCGCGCCGTGTGCCGTCTCCTTCCACGACGCCTGTCCGAACAGGCTCAGCTGCTCGACGCAGGTGCCATAGAAATCGTGCTGTCCCGGAGCGCACGTCGCCCAGACCGGCGAGCTTCCTCCGACCGTGCAGTACGCCACGAAGACCAGGAGGAACGCGAACGGGCGTGCCCGCCGGCGCGGATCCACCGGACGGCTTGGCGTC
>JBDTMC010000061.1:0-24065 GCA_039934475.1 Bryobacteraceae bacterium
TGGCTAAAGGGCAGTTCGCCCCCCTCCACGGCGCGTAATGAGACAACAATCTCATTTACTCTGCTCGACAGCAGACGGCGGTAGCGGTCCAGAGGCACAGCGCCGTTTGACGTCAACTTAATATACAGACCCTTCCCACCGGCATAGTTCACAATCTCATCGAAGTCATCGCGCAGAAGAGGTTCGCCGCCACCGCAGATGCTAATCACCGCGACGCCACGCCGGTCCAGCCCATCAACCACTCGCTTCATCCCATCAGTTTTCAGCCCACCGTGCGGAGTGTCTTTGGCGGTGAACGCCAACCGCGCCACATAAGGGCGATCCCTGAGCAGAATGTTCCGAAGCGTCCGCCAGATAAATTTGCCTGACATTGTAAACCTCTCGAACTCCTTCACTTACACAGTAAGGCTGGCCGGTACCTGGTGTTGTCGGGAGAAAGCGAAGAATTTGTCAAGAAATTGTCAAGGGAGTGATGATTCGTCCATTTCCGCCGGCCTGACAATTTCCAGACAAACAGATGGCGTAAGGCTGACAACCCGCCGGGCTCACCAACCGTACTCTGTGATTGAAAGTTTGGAGAAGACTAATGAAAACGAAATTGTTTTTGATGATTTTCGCCCTCGCGTCCGTGGCTGCGGCGCAAAGCTCGAACGGCTACGTCTTCGTGGCGCCGGGCGGGGTTTCCTGCTGCGGCCACACGCAATCGACAGTACATGCAGGGGGCGGGGGTGAGGCCATCTTATGGAAGGGACTCGGAGCCGGAGCGGAGGTGGGCGGCATGGGTCCCACGCAGTATCTTTCCGAGTCCTTCGGCGTGTTCTCCGCCAACGGCTACTACCACCTGCTGCGCGGTAAGCACCGCAAGCTGGACCCGTTTGTTACCGGCGGCTACACACTCTTCTTCCGCGAAGGAGCTGCCAGCCTGGGCAACTTCGGCGCCGGGGTCAACTACTGGTTCTCGAAACACGTCGGGTTGCGGACGGAGTTTCGCGATCACGTCTACATCACCGATCACTACTGGGGATTCCGTTTCGGCGTGGCGTTCCGCTAGCTTAGACTACAAACGGGAACCTGATGCACGTACGAGTACAGGCCGGGATTGCGGTGGCGCTGCTTTGCGCAGGGTATTGCTTCGCTGCGCCACCTGCTGAGCCTCCGCGTACAGGCGGCCCGCGGCCGGAGACTGTTCAGGCGTTTCTGCGCTACTCGCGGCAGGTGGAATCTCTTCTGGATTCGCGGCTGCGGGGAGAAGAAGGGTTCCTGTCGGCGTCCAAGGCGCAACAGCAGTCGCTTCGGGAAGGACGCATCCTGTGCGAGCCACGCAACAAAAAAGGCGAAATCGCCGTGCGGTCGGGCCTCATTCACGATTGGGTGGGCACGGTGTTTATTCCCGGCGTGAACCTAGACCAGGTGCTCAAGCTCCTTGAAGACTACGACAACCACAAGAACACGTATCGTGCCGCAGTGATCGCTTCGCGAACGCTGGAGCATGACGGCAACAATTTCCGGGTCTATTTGAGGATGGTGAAGCGCAAGGTGGCCACTGTGATTCTGGACACAGAGCACGAAGTTCGGTACCAGCGTGTCGATGCCATGCGCTGGCATAGCCGCTCGCACAGCACACGCATCCAGGAAGTGGAGCAAGGGGGGAAATCCAATGAACGGGTATTGCCGCCCGGCCGCGGTCACGGCTACCTGTGGGGGCTGAACAGTTATTGGATGATGTGGCAGAAGGATGGCGGCGTCTATTTGGAATGTGAAGTCCTGTCGTTGACCAGACCCGTTCCTGAGGGACTCGCGTGGCTGCTGAATCCGATTGTGCGGAGCCTCCCGCGCGACGCCTTGATCGGTACGCTGGAAGCCACGCGGACGGCGCTGGCGGGAGGTTCCCGATGATCGGCGGAGGATACCGCCGGCAAGTCCTTCTCTTTCTCGGAGCGATTTGTATTCCCTACGCCGTCCTCATCGTGCTGAGCGTTCGGGGAGTGAGGCAGGACAGCGACCTGCGTGAGAAGCGGCAGCTGGTGGAACGTGTGGCGGCGGCGCGGACGCATTTGCTGGAGCGTTTGGAAACCATCCGCCGCGGGGAAACGCGGAATGACTTGAAACCCGGCGAATCCTATCGCTTCCCGGAGGTTGTGTTGGTGGCGCGCGTCAGTGACGGTAAGCTGCTTCTGCCGTGGGAGACTGACCCGGTTGCGAAGCAAAACAAAGACGAACTGGCGTCCCCTTCGTTCGCAACCGTGGTGCGCCAGTGCGAACAGGCTGAATTTTCGACGCCCGGCGTAAGCAGCACCGCCGCCTGTTCGGAGCGCGCGCTGGCAGTGGCGACGTCCCCGGTTCAGAAGGCCTATGCACGAATGCTGAGCGCCCGGTTGTCAGACGCGGCCGGACGCCACGGCAAGGCTTTGGAAGAGATGGAATCCCTGTTGGACGGTCCCGCCAGTCTCACAGACGAGGATGGCGTACCGTTCCAGTTGTACGCTGTGCAACGGTTAATTCAGGCCGGGCGTGCGTCCGGGAAGGTTTTGGATAGTTTCAAAGCGGCAGTGCTGGCGCGGCCGTGGGCTTCGCCGGCTGCCTGCTATCAGGTGAAGCTGATTGCCGACCGGCTGTCCGCAAGCGCGGTCTCCGCCGAACTCCAGCCGCGGATTGCCGCACTGATCCGCCTTAGTGAGCAAGCGGAGGCGCTGGCGGTGGATTGGGCACGCCTCGGGCTGCGCCCGCAAAGCAAGGCGTGGATCAGCTACGGCGACGACCCGTGGCTGGTGGGCTTTCTGCCAGATGGCGCGACCGTGATTGCGGTGTGGCAGAAAGACGCGGCCGCGCCCGTGGAGGCGGCCAACGCGGTACGTTTTGTGGATACTCGCGTTGCCAACAGCGAACCGCTTGGCGAGGCGTTTCCGGGGATACGCATCATCGCGGCGGCAACCACAGGCCTGCCCTCACGAAACGACGACACCTTCGAGCGACGCCTCTACTACTTCGCGCTGCTGCTGGTGGCCGCGTCGACCATCTTCGGCGGTTGGCTGTTGTGGCGGGATCTGCGGCGCGAGGTAGTGGTGTCGAAGCTGCGCTCGCAGTTTGTCTCCAGCGTGTCCCATGAGTTGAAGACGCCGTTGACGTCCATCCGGATGCTGGCTGAGACGTTGCAACTCGGCCGTGTGACCGATGAGGCAACGCAAGCGGAATACCTGGAGACGATCACCAACGAATGCCAGCGGCTCTCGCGGCTGGTGGACGACGTACTGTTGTTTTCCAAGATGGAGCAGGGTAAAAAGTCGTATCGCCTGCGTCCGGTCCACGTGGAGAACGTCGTCAACGATGCCGTACGCGCCTTGGAATACCCACTGCGGAGCGAGGGCTTCTGTCTGCGCACGCGCGTGGAGAATCCGCTGCCCCTGGTGCGTGCCGACGCCGATGCCTTGCAACAGGCTTTGCTCAACCTCTTGTCGAATGCCATGAAGTACTCCGCAGACGCCCGCAACATCGACCTCGACGTAAAACGAGAGGACAGTCGCATCGTCCTCCGAGTCACTGACCATGGCGTGGGCATTCCGCGCGACGAGCAAGCTCGTATCTTCGAGAAATTCTATCGCGCCCCCACCGCGGAGAACCAGACGATTCCCGGTACCGGCCTCGGGCTGGCGCTGGTAGCGCAGATCGCAAAAGCTCACGGAGGGCGCGTGGCGGTGGAGAGCGCCGTGGGCAAAGGAAGCACATTTTCGCTGTTTGTACCGCTGGAGGAAGATCATGAGTCTCATCCTGGTGATTGAAGACGACCCGGCTATTTTGCGCGGACTCTCCGACAACTTGAAGTTCGAATCGTACGAGGTTCTCAGCGCCACCGACGGCGAAGCCGGATACAAGCTGCTGCGCGATAAGAAGCCAGACCTCCTTGTGCTGGACTTGATGCTGCCGAAGCTGAGCGGGTATGAGATCTGCCGCAAGGCGCGCGCTTCAGGCATCCAAACACCGATCCTGATGTTGACCGCGCGCGGCGAGGAGGCGGACCGCGTGCTCGGACTGGATCTGGGCGCTGACGACTACATGGCCAAGCCGTTTTCCATACGAGAACTGCTGGCGCGCGTGCGGGCGCTGCTACGCCGGGCTCAACCTCCGAAGGTGTTGCCGGATGAATTACGGTTCGCCGATGTGGTGGCCGATTTTCGATCTTACGTGGCTACCAAGGGCGGCCATGCAGTGGAATTGACTCGTAAGGAGTTTCAGGTGCTGCGTTACCTTGCTTCCCGCAGCGGCGAAGTCGTTTCCCGGGAGGAATTGCTGAATGAAGTCTGGGGCTATGAGAACTACCCGACTACACGCACGGTGGACAACCACATCGCGACCCTAAGGGCGAAGCTGGAACCGGGCGTTGCGGAGCCGCGGTACCTGAAAACCGTGCATGGCGTAGGGTATCGATTTACCGCTGAAGAGTAGCGAATGTGGTGCGGGGGAGTGCGTTGGGCGTCACGCACTCCCCATCCGCCTTAATTCACCGTCTTCAGCGCCAACTGCAGCGTCGCCGCCGGTGACCACCCGCCGGTCAACATGTTGCGTTGCATACGGAATCCGACGGTCACCGTCATTTGGCTGCGCAGCCGCATGGCGAGTTCCACCTTCCCGGCCGTTAGACTTTCGCGGTAGGGCCGGTCAATGGTAAGGCGCTCGCCAACCAGGGAACCCACCAGCCATTCGCGAAGAGCCCAAAACGGTTGGACGTAAGTGGCCTGCTGCCGGAATGACGGTGTGGAACCGAAAGTTCGGTCCGTGATGTCGTGCTCCGCCAGCACTCCCCACTTGCCGAACCCAAGCCGCGTATAGGCCCCCATTAAACGGCGCTCGCCCTTCGCCGCCGACGCTCGCAGTACCGTCGCGCCGATAACGGTTCGCTGCTTCCCCAGCAGATCGAACTCAGCCAGCGTCCCGCCTCCGGTTTCGCGCTCGCCCACCGCCTCATGTCCGCCGGGTCCGAAGACAAACGGGGTGATCTGGTAGCGCTTCCCCCACCAGAACATCTTGATCTGCGTCGGATTGTCGTAATAGCCACCCCGGTTTCGGGATCGAATGTAGGATCCAAGGTCCGGCACGTAGACCCCGGTCGGCAAGGCGTCGCGGCCCACGGCGAACTCCAGATTCTTCTTCGCTGGACGATACTGGAGCAGCGCCGAGACTATCATCGCCGTCCCGGGTATAAGCGCATGGTCATAGGCGCGGGACGGGCGCGGCGCGCCGATGTTCTCCCCCATGATGAGGGCCGAAAAACGGAAGCCCCCGCCGAGTTCGGTGGCGTTCCGGTACATGAACCGGCTACGCGATACACCCACTACGGGTTGACCTGGACTAGTGCTGAGGACCTCCTGACCCACCATCCGGACATCCTGTGTGATGCGGCCTTGCCAACTCAAAAGCCGGGCGATCTCGTTGTCTGAAGGCTTATACTCGCCGCCCGCGAGGCTCTGTGCCTGGTCGATGCCCCGGCCATAGACGTTCAGCAACCCGCCGCCCTGGGGGGAGATATGGCAGGAGACACAGTTCGGGTACCCCAGGCGAATCATCGTGGGCAACGCCAAGGCCTGCATCGCGAACAGACCTAACAGAACCACCCTCACCGGGGCACCTCCAGTGCCGCAGCCTGAGTTGCCTCCTTGGCCACAAACTCGAGGTGGAACTTCACTTCGTCGGCCGCCTTCACACCAAACTGCGAAGGCCGTTCGATGCCGTAGTCGCTCAATTTCACCATGGCATCGGCCGCCGCCCGATAAGCGGCCGTGGCGCCACCCTCGCGGCGCACCTTCAAGGTTGTTTGAAACGGCCGTTCCACGCCGCGAATGGTGAGCGTCCCTGTAACCGGGCACTGGTTCTCTTTGCCCTTGGCGACGCGGCAGGTGAGATTGGCGCCGCGGAATCGGACATCGGGGACTTGTCCATCGCCGGATGTGAAAATGTACTTCCGCATGTGCTCGTCGCGAAGGCCCATACCCGTACTCAACGTGCTGACGGGCAGCCAGGCGCTTACGTCTTCCAGCACTAGTTCCTCATCGGCTTGCCGCAATCGAACTTGTGCTTTGAGAGCAGCGGATTTCCCATGAACGGTAACGGCGGAGATATTGGTGGTAGCGTCGAATGACACAGTCCCCGCCTCCACCTGAATCTGTGTCGGCTTATTCAAGTCGGCCGCGGCTAAGGGCGTCGCCCAGAGAACTACGGCCAGGTAACACGCAGTTAGGGAGACCGATTGAAGGGTTCTCCCGTAGTTTGTATCGATACATCCCGGTTGATTGAGAGCGGACATACACTTCTCCTATAGTTGTTTTTGACTGTGGCGTGAGAAGCGTTAGAGGCTTGAAAAGCGGGACTTACAGAAAAGCGTTAGAGAGCGACAGAAAACTTCAAGCTGACACGGGGCTCATAAGCACCGTTCGATCTGAGAACGATGTTATGGGCCAAGGTGGCCATCAGTAGGACTACCCGGTCTTCCATATCTTCCATCGGGACATTCTGATCGAACTGGCGAAACAACGCATGGGCGAGCGCCTTATGGTCTCGCATGCTCACATCTCGTACGTTTCGAACCAGAACCTCCAGCAAATACGCTTCGGTCAGATCCTCGAAGCGTTCCTTGAGACCGGCAATCGTGGCGGCCTGGGCGGCGATTCCGGAACGAATGGGAGTGCCATCTTGCGCCACGAAAACGCCAGCCTGCAACATGGCGTTGGCGACAGCCTTGGACGCCACTTCCCAACTCGAGCATTCCAGTCCCTTTTGGGCAGCCTCTTTCTCAGCGACTTCGGCGGCCCGGCGGGTAAGCCTGTACAGAATTAGCGGACTTCCCTCCGCGTTGGCAGCCGCAACCGTTTGTTCGACGACGCGAAACAACAGATCCCGGGGACGCTTTTCCGAATAGATAAAGTGTTCTCGAAGGCAATTGACCATCTGACTTGACCGTGTGACTCGCTGTTGCATGGGTATCTCCAAGGTCTATTAGATTTAGGCTTCTCATGACTAAAGCTTGTCATTGAAAAACCCGCCGATCGATGCCAAGTTGCACTTTCTTCCGCTAACTTAGTCGCAACCGACACTTGCCCACCAGCGATCGAAGACTGACCCATGACTCGTAGGGTCAACACTCTGGGGAAAAATAGACCGTTTCGCAAAATTATCGAGGATTTCTCTTGCAGCCGAACCTACCAAGCGTGTGCCGCAAGTAGGCTGAAGCTGACTGCCGCAAATCGTACACTACTCGCGACCGCTCATCACCCCAGAGTGTCGGCGAGCGAGAAGATGGGCAGATACAAAGCGACAAGCACGAAGGCCACAAAGATACCCATGAAGATCATGATGGCCGGTTCGATCAGCGACAATACCGCGGTCATGCGGGTGGCGACGTCTTCCTCGTAAAACTCGGCAACACTGGCCAGCATCTGCGGGAGTGCGCCGGTAGACTCGCCGACCTCGATCATGTCGATGGCGAGGTGCGGGAAAATGCCGGTAGAGCTGAGGGACGACGACAGCGTCTGCCCTTCCTTCACCATTCGCTTCGACTTGTCGAGAGCCTTTTTCAACAGCGGCGTGCCAAGCGACTCCGCGGCCGTATCCAGTGCCTGCACCAGCGGGATGCCGCCCACCAGCAGGGTACCCAGCACACGCGCGAACTGCGCTACCTGGTATTTCACCCAGATATCGCCTAGCGCCGGCACGCGGAGCTTCACTGAATCGATCTTCAGCTGTGCGGCCTCGTTGCGTGCCCAGAAACGGAAAGCAACCACCAGGCCCGCCAGCACGCCCGCAGCCAGCAGAATGTAACTCCGCGCCGTGGTTCCCACCGCAATCAGGATCCGCGTCATCGCCGGTAACTGCGCCGACATGCTGCTATAAAGCTGGGCGAAGTTCGGCACCACGTACGTCACCAGGAAGACGATCATGATGACCACCATCACGATCAAAATCGTGGGATACATCAACGACAGCAGGATCTTCTTGCGCACCGACAGTGCCAGCTTTTGGTAGGTGACGTAGCGTTCCAGCACCTCAGTCAACGCGCCGCTCTTCTCGCCGGCCAGGATGCTGGTGTTGTACATGGGCGGGAAGACACCCTGATGCGCGAAAGCGTCCGACAGCAGCGCGCCGGTTCTCACTTCATCGCGTACGGCCTTCACGTGCTGACCCAGTTTGGGGTCTGTCAACCGGTCCGCCAGAAGGTCCAGACCCTTCAGGATGGGCAGGCCGGCCTTGATCAGCGTGACAAATTGCTGGTTGAAGATAAGGAACTTCTCCATGTCCAGCTTTTTGCTGCGTGAGCCCATGCCCGCGCCGAAGCCCGCCAGATCGCGGCGCGGCCGGATGGAATAGATGAGGTAGCCCTGCGACGTGAAGCGGTCGCGCAGCTCCTGTTCGCTGCCGGCCTCAGCCACCTGCTGGCGGATCTCGCCGCGCGGGTCGGCGTATTTCAGCATGAACTCCGGCATGGCTAGTTGGAACCCTCTCCCATGGTCTCCGATTCCACTAATTGTGCGCCGGCGGGCAACTTGAATTCGAACAGTTTGTCGCTCATGCGCGGGTTGATGTGCTCTTGTGCGAAGCGGAATTCCACGGTCGCGTTATCCTGGCCGGTCACCACCAGACGGTTGATTTCGCCGGCCGCCGACACGGTAAAGTCAACGCTCGTGTAGGGGAGCCGGTCGCTCTTGGGAACCGCCTTGATGATGGTGCCTGCCGCCTCAGTCCGTGATTGGAAGTTGGTGAAATCGCGCTCGAAGTCCAACTTCCCGAGCAGGAACGCGAGCGGTGCGCGCATGTCCTCGCTCTCTTTCAAACGGGTTCGTTCCGCGCGATTGGTGGCGGGACTGTAGAAGTAGACGAACTTGCCGTCGGATTGAAACAGCTTGCCGGCCGGCGCGCTGTACTCCCACCGCATACGCCCTGGCTTGCGTAGATAGAGCGTGCCCTTTTCCGTTCGCGCGGCTTTGCCAGGTGCTATATATGTTTGTTCGAAAAGGAGTTCGATGGTTTTAGCGCTGTTGTAGCGTTTTTCCAGACCCTTCAGGAGCGGGGCCAGTTCGCCTGCCGCCGTCCATCCCGGCGACACGCCCAATACGGCCACGGCCATAGCCATCGCACAGCAACGCATATTAGTCTGACGCAGAAACGGGCCTCCGCGTTGAGGCTTAGCTCTGCTCCAACCGGTAGTTGGGGGCTTCCTTCGTGATGATCACGTCGTGAACGTGGCTCTCGCGGAGCCCTGCCACCGAGATACGAAGGAACTTCGCCTTCTCCTGCAATTCCCGAATCGTCTGCGCGCCGCAGTAGCCCATGCCGGATTTCAATCCACCCACAAGCTGATATACCAGGTCCGCCAGTATCCCCTTATAGGGGACACGGCCTTCGATACCTTCCGGCACCAGCTTGCCCCCTGCGTCCTGCGCATACCGATCGGAACTGCCCTGCGACATCGCGCCGAGCGAACCCATTCCGCGGTAACTCTTGAACGTACGGCCCTGGTACAGGATGGTCTCGCCCGGGCTCTCTTCGGTGCCCGCCAGCAAGCTGCCGATCATGACGCAGTCCGCGCCTACAGCAATCGCTTTTGAAATATCGCCGGAGAATTTGATGCCGCCATCGGAGATCAGCGGCACGCCGGTGCCGCGAGTCGCCTTGGCACATTCGGAAATGGCCGTAATCTGTGGCACGCCGGCGCCGGAAACCACGCGCGTGGTGCAAATCGAACCCGGTCCGATGCCCACCTTCACGCCGTCCACGCCCAACTCAATCAGTTCGCGTGCGCCTTCGTACGTCGCTACGTTGCCGGCGATCAGTTCCACGTCCGGCAGAGCGCGTTTCACGGCTATGATGGCTTCCATAACGCGTTCGCTATGGCCATGGGCGCTGTCGATGGCGAGCACGTCCACTTTCTTCCGCACCAGTTCCTGCGCACGTTCCAGGAAATCGCCGCTCGAACCAAGCGCCGCACCCACGCGCAGGCGGCCTTGCGGGTCCTTCGCGGCGTTCGGATATTTCAGCTTCTTCTGGATATCCTTCACCGTGATCAGCCCCTTGAGGTAGTAATGCTCGTCCACCACCAGGAGCTTTTCGATGCGGTGCTTATGAAGAATCTGCTCGGCTTCTTCGAGCGTCGTCCCGACGGGGACGGTGATCAGGTTCTCCTTGGTCATCACGTCTTCCACCGGCAAGTCGTAGCGCGATTCAAAGCGCAGGTCGCGGTTGGTGAGGATACCCACCAGCTTCCCGGTCTTGGTCACCGGGACGCCGGAAATGCGGTACCGCTTCATCACCTCCAGCGCTTCGTAGATCCGCTGATGCGGTTCGATGGTCACCGGGTCGACAATCATGCCGCTCTCACTGCGCTTCACGCGGTCCACTTCTTCCGCCTGGCGCTCTATGCTCATGTTGCGGTGGATGATGCCGATGCCGCCCTGCTGGGACAGCGCAATCGCGAGATGCGATTCGGTGACAGTGTCCATGGCCGCACTGACAATCGGGATGTTCAACGCGATGCGGCGGGTAAGCCAAGTGCGCGTGTCGGCCTGCGCAGGGATGACGGAGCTGCGGGCCGGGACGAGGATGACGTCATCAAACGTCAGACCCTCTGGAATTTGATCTGGAACCATGGGGTTATTCCCATCATAACAGTGGCGCTGGGTCAATCCGGGCGAGTGACGCCTTTGGCGGCGTCCGTCCGGCGCAATTCGTCGAACAGGCTCAGTTCGCCGGGTGCCCGTGGATCCTCGCGCCGCCGGTAGATGCGGGCCAGGGCGTAGTGCGGATCGGGGTACGTCGGGTCGAGCCGTGCCGCTTGCTCGAATTCGGCAATAGCCTCTTCACCACGCGGGCCTTTCTCCAGCACCTGCCCCAGGCGATGATGTGCCACCGGAACCCGGGAATCGATGGCGATGGCTTCCCGCAGGCGCCTTTCGGCTTCCTCTAGACGACCGGAACGCAGCAGCAGTGTGCCGAGGTTGATCGACGGCCAGGGAGAATGACCGGACTGCTCCCGGTTCAGCTTGATCGCCTCTTCAAACGCGCGGGTCGCTTCCTCCGGGTTGCCCTGCGCGGCCAGCGACAAGCCGAGCTGGTCATGCGCCTTCACCACGGTAGGGTCAAGCTGAACAGCCTTCCGCGCCTGGTTTACTGCGATCTCGATGTTCATTTTGCGATAGGCGAGACGGGAGAGCCAATACGGATACAGCGCGTTAGACGGGGCTGTTTGTGCCAGTTGTTCAAAGACCGGACGCGCTTGATCTTGGCGGTGAATGGTGACGTAAGATAGCGCCAGCAGATAACGGCTTCGCTCATCCAGCGGCGCAACCAGCTGCGCTTTCTTCAAGACCACGATGCTGTTGACGTGCTTCCCGTCGAGGAAGAGGACGTTGGCAAGGGCCACCAGGATGGGCTGCGATCGCGGACTGCGTTTTGCTTCTTCCGCTAGTAGCTGCTCGGCTGTGACAAGATCGTGCGATCCGACTGCCGATTGAATCGCCGATCGCTTTGCCGCTTCGATGGGCAGCGACGAGATGAGGTTCGGCCGGAGTTCCGCCTGTTCCTGGGCCCACAGACCGGCAGCGGCGAAAAAGAGGAGGGCCCACCGCGTCATGCAGACACTGTAATGGCACACCCCGCGTCCGTCAAGCTCGGGCTATAATCGACGCTTCACGATGCGCGTTGCATCTCTCCTTCCCGGCGTCCTTCTGTCTCTGGCAGTCTTTGCGGCGCCGCAGGCCACACCTCCAGTTGAACAACGGCTTGTCGCCGTTCAACAGGCCATTCAGTCCGGTGACATGGCGCAGGCGCGCCAAGGTTTGACTGCGCTATTACAACAGGCGCCCGCGGATCCACGTATTCTTAACCTCCTCGGCGTTGTCGAGGCGCGAGAAAATAATTTCGCCGCCGCGGAAGCGGCCTTCCAAAAAGCGATTCGATCGGTGCCTCAATTTGAGGGCGCTTACCTCAATCTCGGGCGACTCTATCAGGAACATACGGATCAACCGCAAGCGCAGCAAAAGTCTCTCAACACGTATCAGAAGCTGCTGCTACTGCAGCCCAATCAGCTGGAAGCGAACTATCAGGCGGCGACGTTGCTTTTTCGGCTTGGCTCCTACTCGCCATCCTTGGAGCGCCTGGCGCACCTGCCCAAAGAGGCGCAACAACGCGCGCCGGCCTTGGCTTTGCGCTGCGCCAACAATGCCGGATTGAATCGTATGGCAGCCGCCGAGTCAGCCGGCGCGCAACTGCTTGGCGCGCCCGACGTAAGCGAAGAAGACATCGCCGGTGTCATCCCCACGCTTGTCGACCATAAGGCCGGCGCGCTGGCGGCAAAG
Organism: Bryobacteraceae bacterium; assembly: GCA_039934475.1. GTDB lineage: Bacteria > Acidobacteriota > Terriglobia > Bryobacterales > Bryobacteraceae > JBDTMC01. The sequence continues at coordinate 12,336 of JBDTMC010000061.1, forward strand.
TTGCTTGACGGGTTGGTCCAGCGGCGCCTGGCATCGCCGCGATCGCTGCGCATGCTCGCCTCGGTACAGGAACGGCGCGGCCTTTTCAAGGAAGAGCGTACGGCGCTGGATCAGGTTGTACAAGCGGAAGGGGCATCGCCCGCATTGCTCATCTCTTTGGCTCGTGCCGCATATCGCAGCGGCGATCCGGAGGGCGCTGCCGGGTACCTCGCGCATGCCAGGGACTTGGAACCAGCGAACGCAGCCATTCACTTTTCCTTCGGCATCATTTGCGTCGAACTGAAACTGCCGCCTGAAGCGAAGGCGTCGCTCTCAGAAGCTGTGCGTCTCGATCCAAACAATCCCTACTATCACTACGCACTGGCAGCCGTGCTGCTACATCAACGGGAAGCGGACGCAGCCATTCTCCACTTCCAGAAGTACCGCGATGCGTTTCCCGACGATCCGCGCGGGCGTTTCGCGCTGGGAGTCGCTTACTTCGAGGCAGATCAAAACGAGTCTGCGGCGAAGGAATTCTCGGCGATTGCAGCACGGCCCGAAACCCGCGCCGGCGCGGAGTTGTACCTCGGGCGTCTGGCAATGCGCGACGAACGCGAGGCAGACGCGTTACCGCATTTTCAACGAGCGATTCGCGCCAACCCTAACGGCCCCGACGCTCACGCCGAGTCGGCACTGATCCACATCCATCGCAACGAGTTCTCCTCAGCGCAACGCGAACTAGACGATGCGCTGAAAATCGAGCCCGATAATCACCTCGTCAACCTGCGCCTGCTGTTGCTCTATCAGAGAACAAAAGACTCGCGGGCCGTAGCGCAGGCGAAGCGTGTGGAAGAGCTTCAGAAGGTCGGGGAAGAGAAGGAACGATTGCTCTTGCGGTCCCTCGAAATCCGCGCTTATTGAGGCTTTTAGATCGTAATTGCCTTTACAAACCATACAAAATAGTCGACAAAACTCTTGACCTTCCAAACCAATCGTGGCAACCTCTTCTACACCTGGGGATTTAACCAGCACTGGGAGGGTCATTTGACTCAGCTTTCTCGGCACGCAGTCCTTTCCCTTGTCCTGATCGGCGTAACGGCCGTTCCGACTCTAGCGCAAGGTACGAGGGCGTCCATCAGCGGTCAGGTCCAGGATCAAACTGGCGCATCTGTTCCGCTGGCTGTCGTCTCTCTTCGCTCCATCAACACCAATTCGGTGGTCAAGGCAGTAGCAGGTTCAGATGGGTTTTACGGCATACCCAACCTCGTGCCTGGTATGTACGAAATGTCGGTTGAAGCAAAAGGCTTTCGAGTCTACCGGCAAACGGGAGTCACCGTAAATATCGATCAGCAAGTGCGCATCGACGTACCTTTGGAAGTAGGCAGCACCGCCGAAGTGGTGGAGGTTACCGCCAATGCATCTCAGTTGAATTTCGAATCTCCGGTGCAAAAGGGCAGCATTCAGCCGGGAATTCTCGAAGAATTGCCGCTCATTCTTGGCGGTCACACGCGAAGCGCGGTGGCCTTCGCCCGGCTATTGCCTGGCGTGACAACCGGCGGCGATGAAGACAAACTGAACTTCAACACGCGCATCAACGGCGGCACTAACGAGACCGACGAGGCGTTGTTGGACGGTGTTTCCATTGTCGATGGGTCGCTAGGGCAGAACGGCATTGCTCTCGCCGTCACAGGCCACCCCATGTCACCCGAAGCAATTCAGGAAATCACGCTGTTGACGGCCAACTACGACGCCCAGTATGGGTACACGTCGTCGTCGGTAATGACCGCAGTGACGAAGTCCGGCGGCAATACTTTCCACGGAACAGCGTACTATCTCGGACACAACTCTAGCCTCAATGCGCGCCCTTGGGGCGTGACCAACCGTCCGAAAGACAACGAACACGATTTCGGTTGGAACATCGGCGGTCCCATTAAGCTCCCGCTGTTCACCGGCGGCAGAAGGAAAAGCTTTTTCTTCGTCAACTACGAAGGCTTCCGGCTAAGAGGCTCCAGCAGTTCACCCAAATACACCGTCCCCACATCACAACAGCGGAGTGGAGACTTTAGTGACTGGCCCGCGCCGATCTACGATCCTGCAACCACCCGCGTGAACCCGAATTTCAACTCTTCTCAGCCCACTGGCGCAGGTAACCTGCCCTTCCTGCGCGACCAGTTTATGGGCTGCGACGGCTCGCATCCGAACGTAATCTGTGCGAATGATCCGCGCCTTGCCGGTGGCGCCGCGGGGGCTTGGCTCAAGTACCTTCCTCAAGCAAATCTACCGGGTGTGATTTCCAACTACACGCCGCCTACGCCCATCAGCGAAAGCGTCAACGCGGATAGCACCGTGCTGGACATCAAGGGAGACACGTACTGGCGCGACAAAGACCATTTCACGGCCACGGTTCACTACTTTGGCTCTTTCGGCAACAGCCAGCATGTGTTTCCCGAGCAGATTGCCAGTGAAGGCTACCGGGATCCCAACTACAATTTCGCTAACCGCGGCAACTGGGATCACATCTTCAAGCCCAACCTCATCAACACCTTCAACATTGGCTACAACGACATTCTGTCGGTGATCCGCTGCGTGGACGTCGGCTTCGCCGATCTGTTCCCGAAGATTCCCGGTGTGTTAAACAACAAGCTGCCTCCGTCCATCGGCATTGAGGGCTATCGCGGCTTTGGCTGTAATTCCGACGGCGAGACAACGCGTCCCGCATGGCTCCTCAACGATCAGTTGGTTTGGGTGAAGGGCCGCCACACTCTCACGTTCGGCGGCGAATATCGCGCCTTGCAGGACAAGGAACGCGACCAGGGAAATGCGTCAGGATCGCTCTCCTTCTCCAATCTCACCACCGGACTGCGCGGCATCCAGAGCGGCAACGGCTTTGCGAGCTTCCTTCTCGGAGACGTCTCCACGGCCAGCCTCTACGTGCCTACGTTGGCTACACAGTATATTCGCCAGAAGTACATCGCCAGCCACATCAATGACAGTTGGAAAGCAACGTCCAAACTGACCCTCACCTTGGGGTTGCGCTGGGACATCTCAACTCCCACCCGCGAGAAGTACGACCATTGGTCGTTCATCAACCCGACGCTCGCCAATCCGGCTGCGGGCGGCAGACCGGGTGCGCTGGTGTTCGCCGGTGACGTCGCCGGGTCCAATCCAGCCAGTTTCGGCAAGCCCTATCCCGAGAGCATTTACTACAAGGCTTTTGCACCGCGCGTCGGCTTTGCCTATGCGCTCGGGCAGAAGACTGTAGTTCGCGGCGGCTATGGCATCTTCTACCAACCCCTCAGCTATCCTGGTTGGAATTCGGGTGTCAGCGGGGGCCGCGATGGGTTCAATACCAGCGTCGTCCTCAGCAGTACCGATGGCGGCATCACGCCTGCCACACTCATCAGCAAAGGCTTCAGCGGTGCGCAATACACGGCGCCTCCCTTCTTTGACCTCTCTTTTGACAACGGAAAATATCCCGGCGCCTATCGCGAGTTCAATAAAGGCCGGCTGCCCTACTCGCAACAGTGGAACCTCACCATCGAGCATCAGTTTGCCAACGACTTCCACCTCACCGCAGCCTATGTCGGGAACAAAGGAACTCACCTCATCTCCGGTATCGCAGCCACTAATGTCCTCAACCCCAGCTTGCTCTCGATGGGTAACGGGCTCTACGATCAGTTCTCCTCCGGGCAAAGCACTCTGAATGGTGTCTCCGTGCCGTATGCCGGATGGTTCGATCAGATGACCAACGGCCAATGCCAGCCCACAGTGGCGCAGGCTTTACTGCCGTTCCCGCAGTTCTGCGGAGGGCTGACGGCTCTCAATGAGAACGGAGGCTTCTCCTCTTATCATTCCTTCCAGGCGAAGGGCGAAAAGCGGCTTACGAAGGGGTTCATGTTCCTCGCCTCATACACCTGGAGCAAGTTCATCAGCAGCGGCATCGATCAGCAGTTCGGCGCCGGCTCTGACCAATACTCCGGCTTGTTCTCTCCGTATCAACGGAGCCGCAACAAGTCGCTGGATGCCCAGGACGTACCTCACACGTTGTCGCTTACCAGCTTGTACGAACTCCCGTTTGGCAAGGGTCATCACTTCTTCAACTCCTCGAATGGGTTTGTGGATCGGTTGATCTCAGGCTGGCAGGTGGATGGCATCATGCGCCTGCAATCGGGGATTCCGTTCTTCTTCCGGTCCAGCCAGTGCAACATACCCGCGCAGTTTGCCATGGGGTGTGTACCCGCGATTCAGAACGGCGCGGATCCTTTCACCACCAGCTACAGCAATTGGGATCCCAACGCTGGCCCGCTGCTCAATCGCTCGGCCTTTGAGAACGGCTCGAATGGTGGAGTATTCAGCTTCGACCCCGGAGTGGGGCCCCGCACATCAAACCTGCGGCAATCGGGGTTCCGCAAATTCGACTTTGTGCTGGAGAAGACAACGAAGATCAACGAGCGGATGCGGTTCCAGATTCGCGCCGAGTTCTTCAACCTCTTCAACCTGCACTACTTCACCCAAGGCACTACGTGGGGGCAAGGCGGCGCTATTGTCACCGACGTAGGAAGCCCGCTATTCGGCACCTGGACCGGAGCAGTCACCTCACCGCGTAACGTACAAGTTGCCGGAAGGTTCACGTTCTGATGGCTCCAGTTCAGCGTTACCTGCTAATTGCCCTTGCCACCTGCGCACCCGTCTTCGCGCAGGCCGAAGCGAAGCCGGTGGAGGATCTTCTCAAGGAGGAGATCCTCTCCCCCAGCGTCGCGAATTTCCAATTGAGGAATTACATTCTGGGGAGGGTGGGTAAGCTGCCCACCCCCACCAGTGCCACTCAGTGGACCACGCAGTCCAAGCAGCTCCGCGAGAAGATGCTGAAAGATGTGGTCTTCCACGGCTGGCCTAAAGAGTGGGTGGAGGCGCCGCCGAAGTTCGAAGACCTCGGTGTGATTCAGGGAAACGGGTATCAGATGCGCAAGCTGCGCTATGAGATCATTCCCGGATTCCAATCAGTGGCCATTCTCTATGAGCCGTTGAACATGAAAGGGAAAATTCCCGCCATCCTCAACACCAACGGTCACGTGGGGGCGCCGGGAAAATCGGTCGAGTACAAGCAAAAGCGATGCATTGCGTTCGCGCGCAGTGGAATCATCGCGCTGAATCTGGAGTGGCTCTCCTACGGCGAACTCACGCATGAGTTCAACGACCACTTCTTTGGCGCACATATGGACCTGGTTGGCGCCAATGAACTCGGCTTGTTCTATCTCGCCATGCGCAAGGGTCTCGATTATCTCTATAACCACCCCAATACCGATCGTTCGAGACTGGGGATGACCGGGCTATCGGGCGGTGGATGGCAGACTATCATTCTCAGTTCCCTTGATGAGCGTGTGAGAGTTGCCGTGCCCGTCGCAGGCTTCTCTTCCATCATTCCGCGTATCGAAGCCAGGGACTACGGCGATATAGGCGACGTAGAACAATCCGCCACCGATCTCTTCGAAGGGCGCGATTACTCCTACCTCGCCGCCATGATGGCGCCTCGTCCCACGTTGCTCACTTACAACGCCGAGGACGATTGCTGCTTCCGGGCCGCCATGGTGAAGCCTCTCGTATTTGATGCCATCCGGCCCTTCTTCGCTCTCTATCGCAATGAGAACGATTTCGCCTGGCACGAAAACCGTGATCCAGGCACGCATAACTACCAGCTCGATAACCGGCTGGCGACTTACGAATTTTTCAGCCGCCAGTTCAAACTCCCACTCATCAAGGAGGATGCTGCCGTCGCCGCTGAAGTGAAGTCGTATGAGGATCTCGTAGTAGGACTGCCCAGTGACAACCTCACCATCGTCGGCTTGGCCAGGAAACTGGCAGACCAGGTGAAACGCGATTCGCTCCCTTCCGATCAGCAGGGCCGCGACGCCGAACGCGCCAAGCTGAAGCAAGTAGTTCGCTACCGTCCTACCGGAGTTGCGAGTTCCTGGACCACCGGAATCAGCAAGCACATGGGCGTGCAATCCAAGGCGCACCTCTTCACGATGGAAGATGGCTTGAGTTCGAACGGCGTTTGGATGAAGCCAATTGACGCGCCGGATTCAGCCCCGGTGACGATCGTTATCGACGACAAGGGTAGGTCCAACGGCGCGGAGGAAGTGGCGGACCGCCTCAATCGTGGCGAACAAGTGCTGGCAGTCGATCTGCCTTTCACTGGTGAAGCCTGGAAACAGCCGGGTACCTGGGCCTATCAGCAGATGATCTATACCACCGGTGCACGGCCCCTCGGACTCGAGGTCGCCCACTTGGTCGCACTCGCGAACCTAATGAAGCAGCGCGCCGGAGTGCGCACTGTCCGTCTGGAGAGCGCCGGCATGCGCAACGGCGTCGTCGCCTTGCTGGCCGCTGCCATTGAGCCGTCTTTGTTTGCCGAGGTCATCGTGCGCCACGGGATGCCCAGCCTCCGCTACCTGGTAGACAAGCCTGTGAAATTCCATGAGGCGCCGGATCTCTTCTGTCTCGACCTCTTCAAAGTGACCGACCTCGACCGCCTGGCCGCGCTGGCAAAGCCGGCGTTGGTGAAAACACAAACGGGCGACTAAGCGCGCCCGTTATCGCCGCATGAAAATACGAACCTGGCCGCGATGGACCTCGAAGTGGTCCACGCCCCGCCGCAAATGGAACGGTTCGCCTATCTTGACGTAAGGAAATTGAGGCTGGATGAAGACCTCCAGCAGAAAATCGAGCAGCGGGCCGGGCAGGTTCATACCGCCCACTTCCACCCGGTCCACCCACACGGTCGCCCTCTCATGCGAAGACTGAATGCGGGCCGCCACTACCACGTCCTTTTCCCCTTCCAGCATTTTCTGCATCAGCCAGCCAGGCTGCCGGCCGGTGTTCTTCTGGAGGCGGATGAAATCGACTCGCGCATGCATCACCCCCGCACCTTCGGTAAGGGTGAGGTGGCTGGATTTCACCGCGCCTTCGCCTACCACCTGCGGGATCTCACCGGCGATGTAGGCGTTCAGTTCGCGTTCTGTCACCAGGATCTGTGAACCTCGCGGCGCTTTATCGATGTCGTCGAGCTTCTCTTTCGCCCGCTGGTAGTCGCCGTTTTGGGCCCAGCAAAACGAAGTCAGCAGGATCAAGGCGAATGACCGAAGGTTGATACAACTCACATTTTGATTATAATAGTCGGCCAGAAGAGGGCCCTCTGGAATGACTTACAGTGCGCGTATCTTCGCCGTTCTTGCCGCTCTGCCACTTCCCTGCTTGTTCGGCCAGCAACCTACATTTAGCAGTGAAGTGGACCTGCGGTCACTCTCGGTCCGCGTCACCGATCGCAAGGACAATGCGGTCCACGGACTTTCCGCCGACCGGTTCACCTTGTTCGAAAACGGAGTGCGCCAGAAGATCTCCTTCTTCGCCGCGGAAGAAGAGCCAGTCAGTCTGGGGATCCTGCTGGATGTCAGCAGCAGCATGACGTCATCGGGGAAGCTGGACGAAGCTAAGAAGGCGCTGTCCGCCTTCGTTGGCTCACTGCGTCCCGAGGACGAAGCCTTCTATCTGCGCTTTCATCGTCGCGTCGACAGGATGGTGGATTTCACTAACGACAGCGGGCGCATCCGCGCGGCAATTGCCAAGACCGACGCTACGCAGGACGGCACCAGCCTGTACGACGCTGTGGCTGAGGCGCTCTGCTTCATGCGAACGGCCCGCCATCACCGCCAGGCGCTGCTGGTAATCACCGATGGCGCCGACCAGCACAGCCACCGCACCCTCGATGAACTGATTCCCATCATTCAAGCCTCGCAATCTCAGGTCTTCATGATCGGCTACTTCGGGAAGGCGGAGTACGACCTCTATCACAGCCTCCGCGATAAGAAACTGGCGCTGGTAACCAGCCAGCAAATAGACAACCCCGTTCAAGCCTTCAGGCGTTTGGCGGAGGAATCTGGCGCTGAATCCTTCTTCCCCTCTTCGGTCGCGAGGCTTCAGGAGACTGTAGACGCGGTGGCTCATCAGCTTAAAACGCAATACACCCTTGCTTACTACCCGCACTCAGCCGGTAATGGATTCCGCCATCTCAAAGTCACGGTAGCCCAGCCCGGAGTGCGGATCCGTGCCAGGCGCGGCTTCGGAGATATCGCCGCCATAAGCCCCGGACAGCAGTCCGGCTGTGCAGAGGAAAAACTGCGGCCGTACCCTTGGGAATCGAAAGTCGAATCCATTCGGAGCTGTTCCGTGTATCGGGAAAATTTTCAAAACGAAGCCAGTGGATGGCCAACCGGCGCTCGCTACCACTACACGCCGGGAAGCTATGAACTTGCGAATGCGAATAAGGGTACCGAACCAGCGCCGCTCTACGCGCCGATGTTGAGTTACGTTCCGTTTTCCGCCGGAAGCGTCGATCCGGCGAAAGGCGTCCTTGTTGCGAACGGACCGGCCTTCGAAGACTTGAACGCCTCGATCAGTATCGAGTTCAAGTCGGGAACCGGAGATCTGGCATCCGCCGCGGGCTTGGCTTTTCGCCTCAACGATCGCGGCTATTACGCCGTCATCATCAGCCCAAACGCGGGGGGATCTCGTAAGGTCTCCTTCAAGCTGATCAAGAAATACCACTATGCCACCAGCCCCCAGGACCTTTCACCGTGGACGGAGATCCCCATCAGCGATCTGATTGGCGGGCCAGAGAAGAAGCTCTCCATCCAATGCCGCGGCAAGGCCATCCGGATCTTCTTCCATGGTCAGGTAGTGGCGAAGTTTGAGGATCCCGACTTCGAAGAAGGAGTGGTGGGCATGGTGATGTATGGCACGGGCCGCGCCAGTTTCCGGGATCTGCTGGTAGAAGAAATCTGTAAAGGCCACGTATAATCTCTCCCATGACGGAGAGTTATGCGCGCGGTCCCGAAGGCACGGTGGTCCGCCGTTCTATCGGTGAGCTATTCCTTGAGACCGCGGAGCGTTTTCCCGCCTCACTTGCGCTCGTCTCCCATCATCAACGGTTGCGGCTCAGCTGGCGCCGTTATGCGATTCAGGCGCAGCGCGTTGCCGCCGGTCTTCGCGCTCTCGGTTTGGGGCCCGCCGATCGCGTAGGCGTCTGGTCCACCAACTGCATTGAATGGCCCCTGCTGCAGTTCGGCTGTGCGCTCGCCGGCATCGTTCTGGTGAACATCAACCCGGCCTATCGAACCCACGAGATGGGATTTGTACTGCAGCAGTCGCGTATCAAAGCGCTGTTCCTGCGCTCCCATGATCGCCGTGCGGATTATCTGAACATCCTTGCCGCCTCCAAAGCCGGCCGTGACCTCGAATTGCGGCATACCGTCTGTCTCGACACGCCTCAGTGGCAGGAGTTTCTGCGCAAACCCGATGGCGTCACCGTCACTGTGGACCCCGATCAAGCAGCCAACATGCAGTACACCTCGGGCACGACGGGCACACCGAAAGGCGTCCTGCTGACGCACGTCAACCTGGTGAACAATGGCCGCTTCATCGGTGAGTATTTGAAACTCAACGACCGTGATCGCATCTGTCTGCCGGTTCCGATGTTCCACTGCTTTGGCTGCGTCATCGGCACCATGGCCGCCGCCATGTACGGAGCGGCCATCATTTTGCCATCGCCAACGTTTGAACCATATCCAACGTTGGAAGCGATCCATGTGGAAAGGGCCACGGCCGTCTACGGGGTGCCGGCGATGTTCATCTCAATGCTCGCCGCGCCGGAGATGGCACACATGGATCTGGGCAGCCTGCGCACGGGAATCATGGCCGGCGCCCCATGCCCGATAGAAGTCATGAAGCGCGTGGTGACGGAGATGCACTGCCCGGAAATGGTAGTTGCGTACGGTCAGACCGAAAGCTCGCCTGTAATCACGATGTCGCATGTCACCGACACGGTGGAGATACGTTGCACCACAGTAGGCGGTGCGCTGCCGGAGACTGAAGTGCGTATCGCTTCTCTCACCACCGGCGAAACCCTGCCAGTGGGAGAACAGGGCGAATTGCAGGCTCGCGGCTACATGGTGATGAAAGGCTATGATGCTGACCCGGCGGCCACAGCCTCGACGGTGGACGGGGATGGTTGGCTTCATACCGGTGACCTGGCGGTGATGCGGCCCGACGGCTATTTCCGCATTACCGGGCGCGCCCGCGATTTGATCATCCGCGGCGGTGAGAATGTATATCCGCGCGAGATCGAGGAGTTCCTCTATGGGCATCCGAAGATCGCCGAAGTCCAGGTGGTTGGGTTGCCCGACGAGAAGTTCGGCGAAACCGTAGCCGCCTGGGTGCGCTTGAAACCTGGCGAAACAGCGACTGAGCACGACATAAAAGCGTATTGCCGCGAGCGTCTGGCCTATTTCAAAATCCCGCAGTACATTCGCTTCGTCGATGACTTCCCCATGACCCTATCGGGCAAAGTGCAGAAGTACCGCATCCGCGAAACGGAGATCAGGGAACGCCATCTGGAAGGCGCCGCCGGCACACAGACGGCGTAGCCGCTACTCGGCGCGCAGGGCGACGGCCGGATCCACTTTGGTCGCACGCAGCGCCGGCAGGCAGCACGCGAGAAACGCCGTGATGCTCACCAGCACCGCCACAGCGCCATACGTGGGCCAGTCCAATTCCTGGATGCCAAACAACAGCGTGGCCAGATAGCTGGAGAGCAGCGAAGCCAGCCCGGCACCCAGAACGATCCCCGCTATCACGGGACGCATGCCCTGTGAGACGGTCATTAGCAACAGGCTGCGCGGACTGGCGCCCAGCGCGAGACGCAGGCCGAACTCCGGCGTCCGGCGGCTCACCGAATAAGCGAGCACTCCATAAACGCCCGTCACGGCCAGCAACAGCGCGAGGGCTCCGAAGACGCTCAGCACAACGGTGCGAAACCGGTTCGGGGCCAAAGACGAATTCACAAGATGATCGATACTTTGTACGTCGGAAAGCGGCAGTGTGGGGTCCACCTCCGCCAACACCGCGCGTAAACGTGGAATGGCTTGCACCGCATCGCCGCGCGTGTGCGCCACAAATTCCACGGAAGTCTGACCCGCGCCGTTCTGCGGAATGTAGACAGCCAGTATCGGATCCGATGCCAACCCGCGCTCCCGCATATCGCCCACTACTCCGATGACCTCCGCCGGACGAATATTCTGTCCGGCCCATAGCGCCACCTGATGCCCGATTGGGTCGCTGCCCTGAAACAGCGTCGTTGCCAGGCGCTGGCTGATCAAGACACGCCATGGTTTCGCGATTTGGTCGTGGGCGTCGAAGAGGCGGCCCTTCTTCAACGTGACGCCGATCGTCTCCAAATACCCCGGTGTGATCATCCGCCACTGCGCCCATGGGATGTTCTTGCCAAACGCGCCTTCGCGTCCCACGGGTATGATCCCCATGCCGGTACTGGCGCCGGTGATGAGGCGCGAACTGGATCCAGCTACTGAAATGATTTCCGGCAGGGTTTGCGCGCGCTGGCGAAATTGCTCCACCACCTGCCACACCCGTTCCGGTTTGGTCTGGTTCGGCAGGCTAACGGTGAATAGGACACGGTTCTGCGATTGAAAGCCGCGATCCACGTTCGCCAGCCGGTCGAAGCTGCGGATGAGCAGTCCGGAGCCTACCAGCAAAGCCAGGGACAAAGCGACTTCCGTAGCAACAAGCAGCCAGCGCAGGCGCGATTGACCGCGTCCGCCGGTTTGCGTTCGTCCCCCTTCGTGCAGCGCCGGATTAACGTCGTCCTTGGGTGCCTGCAGTGCCGGCGCGAGTCCACTC
>JBDTMC010000062.1:0-24000 GCA_039934475.1 Bryobacteraceae bacterium
GGCCAATGCTCTTTCTTCTGGACGAAGTGCTGCACGGCACCAATTCCCACGACCGGCGCATTGGAGCGGGCGCGGTGCTGCATTCCCTTGTAGCGAGGGGCGCCATCGGCCTTGCCACCACGCACGATTTGGCGCTGGCGAGCATTGCCGGCGAGTTGGAGCCGCGCGCCGCCAACGTCCACTTCGAAGACGAGATCCGCGATGGCCAAATCACGTTCGACTACCGCATGCGGCCAGGAGTGGTGACGAAGAGCAATGCGCTGGAGCTGATGCGTTCGGTGGGTCTCGACGTGTAAGCTGGCAGTTCATGCTACGCACAATCCTACTTTTCCTGATGGCCTGTGGAGCAGCCATCGCGGCCGGTCCTGTGTACGTCGTGCTGTGGTTCGACACAGAGGATTACGTCTTGCCCGCATCCGACGATGCGGCGCTGCGGATCGCCACCGACCTGACGCGATTGGGTGTCCGAGCGACATTCAAAGTGGTGGGCGAGAAGGCTCGCGTGCTGGAATCGCGAGGCCGGTTCGATGTAATTCGCGCACTTTCGCGGCACGATATCGGGTATCACGCGGAGAGGCACAGCATGCCGCCGACGCAGGCGCTGTATTTGAGAGAGCTAGGGTACCGGGAAGGCGCAGCCGAGTTCGAACGGCGCGAGGGCCAGGGCGTGAAGGACATCCGGCGCATCTTCGGCGTGACGCCTTCCTGCTATGGGCAGCCCGGATCGTCGTGGGGTCCGCAATCCAGTCTGGCACTGCGGCATATGGGCATCCCGGTTTACCTGGACTCGGGGGATCAGGTCGGCATTCGGGAGCGGCCAGTGTGGTTCGGCGGCATCTTGAACGCCTACAGCTTGGGCCATTTCGTGCTGCGCGCTCCTTTAGATGATGAAGGCAAGTTGGAGGAGGCGTTCCGGCAGTTTGACGCCGCTGCGGCGGAGTTGCGAAACGCTCCTGGTGGTGTCATCAGCATCTACTACCATCCGACGGAATTCCTCACCACGGAGTTTTGGGACGCAGTGAATTTTTCGCACGGGAAATATGCGGACCGGTCGCAATGGGTGATGCCACATCAGCGGACGCCGGAGGCAGCCGAACGCGCTTTCCGAATTCTCAGCCGGTACGTGGAGCGTTTGAAGCAGTCGCCGGATGTTCGTTTTGTCACGGCGCGTGAATTGCCGCAGTTGTACCAATCGCCTACTCCTCCGGCCCTCGACAAAGCGGTGGCTGCGGCGCACTTGTCTCGTGGGATCACCTTTCTCGAAACCGATTCGGGTGTGTGGTCAGCTAGCGATCTGTTACAAGTGTTACTAAGTATGGATCCCCAGACTGTAGAAGGGCCGGACGCTAAGAAGGGGAGCACGTGGCCCGGCGGTCCCATTCCGCGAGCCGCTTTTGAAAGGACCAAGACGGATGCCGCGGGCTACATCCGATACCACCGGGCACTGCCGTCGTCGGTGTGGGTGGACTCATGGCAACTCTCGCTCGCCGATTTCGCGGCGACGCTGGCTGGGGACGAGGGCAAGACGGGAGAGGTGGCGGTACGAGCCGGGTCGCTCGATTTCGAGGGCTACGTTTCGAAAAACGCCGCAAAATCCTTTGATTGGCCGATCCATCCAGTGGGGTTCGCGCCGGTTGAATTACTCGACATGGCGCGGCTGCAGGCTTGGACCTTGAAGCCGGCAAAACTGCGCTAAACAGTTTTCAGAAGGTCTTTACACAATTTTATATTCCGCGCAATCGATTGATTACAATAGGCTTATAAGAACTACACCTGTAACACACAGTTCACAATTCCAGGTTCGGTGTGCCATACTCGATGTAGAAAGATTTGTTGAGCAATGACGCAGTTGGGCGAAGCGATAGCCCGGTACCACAAGCTATTAGAATCGGACCGGTATAAGAACCTGGAGTGGGCCGAGGCTCTCCGTGAACAGATGCAGATACAGCATCTGACCTCGGGCGGCAGGCCGATCTCACCGTCTCTACGGCCCCATTTTATTACTCGACGCCAGTATACCAATCTGGTGAAGGCTGCGGAGGCGCTGTTCGGATCCATCGATCGCGTCAAGCACATGGCCCTCACCACGCCGGCTTTACTGTCGCGTATGGAGATGCTGCCGGCTGAGAAGATGCTGGCCGCACTGGACCCCGGTTACCCTTACTTTGCAGTAACCAGTTTGTTGGATACGCACCTACACAACGGGACGCTGCACTTCACCGATTACAACGCCGATACGCCCGCTGGCGTGGCTTATGGCGAAGCTTTGGCGGACCTGTTTTTTGAAACCGAGCCGATGAAGGAGTTCCGCAAGCGCCACAAGCTGGTGCGGTTGGGCGGCTCCAAACAGTTTCTGAGCGCTCTGTTGAGGGCGTACAAGGAATGGGGCGGCACGCGCAGCCCGAACATCGCGATTGTGGAGTTCCGGCAGCCGTTCCAGGCGGCGGAGTCCACCGAGTTCCTGCTGCTGAAGGAGTACTTCGCGGCGCAGGGGCATCCCACAGAAGTGGTTTCGCCGGAACAGTTGGAATACCGTAACGGCATCCTGCGCCGCGGCGACTTCGTGATCGATATCGTCTATCGCCGCATCAAGGCGCAAGAGTTCCTGGTGCGCTTCGACCTCTCACATCCCCTGGTGCGCGCGTACCGTGACGGCAAGGTTTGTGTTGTAAACAGCTTCCGTTCCGAGTTGGCGGAGAAGAAGGCGATCTTCGCGTTATTGACCGATGAGACGGTGACGGCATCGCTACCGCTGGCCGAACGCCGGGCGATTCGCGAGTTCATTCCGTGGACGCGCGTCGTGCAGGCCACCAAGACCACCTATCGCGAAGAACACATCGATCTGCTCGAGTTCATTCTCAAGAACCGCGAGAAGCTGGTATTGAAGCCGAATGACTCGTCGGCCGATCAGCCCTCGTTCCGCGGATGGGAAAGCGACGATTCCGGATGGGAGCGGGCCATCAAAGCGGCTACTCGCACGCCGTATGTGGTTCAGGAGCGAGTGGCTGCGATTTCGGAACCGTTCCCGATCTACCGTTACGGCGAAGTGGAGATGCGGGAGATGAACATCGACGTTCATCCACATGCGTTTCTAGGCAAGGTTCACGGGGCATCGACCTGGTTAACGCCGGCGGATCCGGGGAACTTCTCTTCGCTGAGCGGTCTGGCGCCGACTTATCTTCTCGAGTCGAAGTAACGGCAGGCTCGCGGCCTGCGAACGCCAGGCTTTCCGAGGGCGATGACTCGAGCACGTCGTATGTGAATACCCGCTCCGGCTCACGCATTGATAGAATGCCGGCGAGTGTTCTTCCAGATTTTCAGCGAGATTGTTGACGTTGAGACTTTCGCTTCCGGGAGTGGGATCCGTGAGCTTCCGCGCCTTCGGAAACTATATGGGAAAGGCCGATGGCGGAAGCGCAAGGGCATCGCGCGCACAGTGGAACTTCATTGGTATGAAGCCTCCGGCATAGCCAAGAAGGAATTCAAGATTAAGCGCTTTCTGGAGTAGAGCATGCCAACTAGAAGGGCGAAAGCCCAGGGATTTGCCGTGTGTTTGCGCAATGTTGGATATAGCGCTTCGCTGGAAATTCGGAAGTTATACCCCGTTCTAGACGATCCCGACGCTGAGGCGAACGATCTCATTCGAGTCGTTGATGAATCGGGTGAGGATTACGTGTATCCGGCTCGCCTATTTCAGAAATTGACTTTGCCCGCCGAAGTTCAACGTGCGTTACGTCTAGCGTCGTAACCTTGCCCTGCCGCCGTTACGGCAGGGCTGTCTTCTTCACTCACTAGACAGTGGCCGTCATGGCCTTCATATTCAGTTCGGCGTAGCGGAGAGCGCCGCGGGCGACGGCGTTGATGGGATCGCGGGCGATGCGGATGCCGGCGACTTCAAATGGCCAATCCACGCGGCGGAACAGTGTCTCAAAAACCGACAGGAAGCCTTGCGGCAGCACGGTTCCACCGGCCAGAACGACCTGGATCGGCTGGCGCATCCGAGGAATGTCGGTGGAGTCGCGCAGCACTGAAGCCAAGCTGTCTACCACGGTGTTGATGAGGTCGATATAGAAGACGCGGAGCGTGCGCGAGATCTCATCGCTATCTTCGGTGGTGACGAGAGAGAAGCCTGTCTCCTTGGCGATGCGGACGCGGCTGGCCATCTCGTTCAATACGGAAGCGGTATTGGCGTCGATGAGATCGCCGCCCACTGGAATGCTGAAATCGAGAACCGGTACGGAGAGATAGTTCAACGCCACATTGCACAAGCCGGCGCCGAAACTGATAGCAAGGCCGGTGTAATTAGTGTCGACGAGTTCGGCGTACACTACCGCTTCGCCTTCCTTCATGGGGCGCGCGGTATAACCGAGTTTGGCGAAGACTTCACTGAGGCGCACATCGTGGTTAGTCAACTGTGCTCGCGTCGGGTAGCCATCGCTTCTGGAACTGCGGCTGGGAACCGTGTAGCAGATTGTGCCGCCGGGTGAATTGCCGTTCCCATTCCCACCGCTGATCATCGAACTGAGCATGTGGCTAAGCACCAGCAGCCCGGACGGTTCGTTCGGGTTCAAGCAGCCATTGGCCATGGGGCGACGGATTTCCGAATGGAACAGATCGGCGAAGGTCATACACGATTGGCCGAGGGCATAGAGGTTCCGGCCCGATCGTACATAGGGGAGTTTGCTGATCTCGAGGCTCGAGGAAACCGCAGGGATGTCCGGCAGTTCAATGAAGCCGTTAATATCGAATGTAACTTGTGGGTCGCCACCTGTTCCGCGGGCGACCACCAGCCGGCTGGTGCCCACGTCCACTCCAACAAAAGTCTGGTTCATGTCGTCTCTCTTTGTCCTTGCCACGTCAATTTGACTCGCTAAATCCGATCGCGCACCGGGTGGTCTGCATGAGCGTGCACGACCCCCAGGCCAACATCCTGGCAGCAGTCTGGAGCCATCCACCGCCGCCAGCGGCCACCGGTGAAAGAAAATCCGAGGGGCTGGCGCCATTCGCCGCCCGATCCACGCGAAAGCCCGATTTCGCGAGGATCTTCCGCACATGCGCCGCGCGGTAACAGAAGCGCTGTTCCGGCAAATGAATGCCCGGCCAGTACCCGCCCATCATGAGGGCGCGCCAGCGGGAGGCGTCCGCAAATTCAATAAACAGCTTGGCCTGAGGCCGCAGCAACGAATGCAGGGCGGCGAGGGCCAAGTGGGGTTGAGCGAATGTCTCCAAGGCCAGAAACAGTACCGCGCCATCGAGGCTTTCCGGTTTCAGCGTGTCCGTCTCCAACGCCAGAGACAGCAGCATGGAGGAGCAAAGGCGCACCACTGAAACCGACTGCTCCTGGAGGCCGCCATCCTCAAACGTCGGCGTTCCAGAAACGACGAGTAGTCTTCTACGGGAACGGTCGGGAAAAGTGACGCGCAAGAGGGCCCGGAGCCATTCCGATCGCGCCCGTTGGATGTTGCAGCGCCAAGGCGAGGAAGCGGACGGGCCAGGGTCCATGAGTGCTCTGCCGCTGTGCATCCGGAGTAGTCCACACACAGGACAGCGCCGCCAGTTGGAGGCGGACGCCGGTGCTGTAACCCAGTGAACGACGTCGAAACATACGGGGCAGAAATCCGCGTGAGTTTTGGGTAAACCTCGTAACGTGTCCAGCACCCTTTGCGAGCTACCGGCATCGTGGGTCTTACGAGTCATCAGTGGCTTGAGCGTCACGGCCCCATTGGGCCGGAAAACGGCAGGGACGTGAATGACGGGTGGGGTCACCACCGGAGGCGGCGGAGGCGCCACCTCTTCGGGCGTCGCTAAGGCGTCAGACAGCTGAGAGATGAGAACCGACAGCGACCGCTGCTCCCACGAAGACCGGCCCTTCTGCGGACCGGCAGTACGGTGGACTCGCAAAACTGAATCGAGCGTGTTTTGGCTGCAAGGAGGCACGATGAGATCGGACAGCCCGGCAAACTAAAATGCCATCCGATGTAAAGAGTGGACTCAGGGCGGGGCTTATCTCCGAACTTTAGTGGCCGAGGGGGTTATTCCAGACTCACTTTGGCTCGAAGGTCGGCCACACCGGCCGTGTACCGGCTGCCGGTTACCGTAACTGCCAAAGCGTCCTCAAGCCAGTCATGCCAGGTTCCGTCAGGGTCATGGGATGCCGCGGTAAGAGTGTACTCCTGTGGGCAAAGGTCGCACGAAAAACGAAAGACGACGGTTCGAATGTCGCCGGCCTGGCAGGGGCCTAGCTTCAGCCGCTCCAATTCGGTGTTGGTTCCGTACACTTCAAAGCCAATTCGGGTGCGGAGCATGATGCCCACTACAGGATCCTCTACGGGCGCTTCGAATTGCACCCGGACGCGAACCGCGGCCGGGGCGCCGCCCTGCCAGACCATGGCGGGACGATCGCCTTCACCGAGGGTTTCAATGGAGGTGAGGCGCGCCCGGCCATCGCCGCGGCGTAACGACGGGGTGAGCGGGGCGCCGATGGTGGCGCCCCAGGCGAGCAATTTTCCGGCCACGCTAGCGCGATATTTTGCAAGCACCTCGCCGGGATCCCCTTGGGCGGCGAGGGTTCCGGCCTCAATCCACCACATTTCATCCGCCATCTGGCGCAACAACTCTTCGTCATGGGAGGCGATGAGGATGCTGATGCCGGCGCGACGCAGGCGCTCGACTTGGACGGCGGCGCGGGCGCGCACCACCGCGTCACAGCTATCCAGGGTGTAGTCGAGGAGCATGATGTCGGCAGGAGCCATCACCAGCGCCCCACCCGGCGCCAGGTAGCGCCGGCTGGCACTGCCTTCGACGACGCCGGAAACGGGCGTTTCGAGGCCCGCCGCCGCCCGCAGCAGAGTGGAGACTCCAGAGCCGCCCTCTCCAATGATTCCTGTCACCGCACCCGCCTGAGCGGTCGCGGTAAACTCGTGTAGCGGCTGCACAGTCAACCTTTGAAACGCGATAGCCATGCCTGACAGCATACCGGACCAAGCCACCCTGCGGCGCATGCAGGACGAGTGGAACCAGCGGGCGCGCGAAGACGCACATTACTATGTAGCGTTCGGGCGCCGGCAGCAGACCGATGACGAGTTCTTCGAAACCGGCAACGAGATGGTGGTGTCGCTGGCGAGCGAGTTAAAGCGGCTGCCTCGAGGGAACCCGCGGGCGCGGCGGGCGCTGGAGATCGGATGCGGTCCGGGGCGGCTGATGAAGCCCCTGAGCCGCTATTTCGGTGAAATCCACGGCGTGGATGTGTCGGATGAGATGGTGCGACGGGCGCACGAGAACCTGCGCGACGTTCGCCACGCCCACGCGCACCACACCCCGGACAGCACGCTGGCGGCGTTCGCCGACGAGTCCTTCGATTTCGTGTACTCCTACGCGGTCTTCCAGCACATCCCGAGCCGGGACGTTGTATTAGGTTACTTGCGCGAGGCACGCCGGGTCCTGAAGCACGGCGGGATCCTGCGCTGCCAGATTAACGGGTTGCCGGACACTGCCAGGCGGTACGACACGTGGTCGGGCGTGCGCATTCCGGCGGCGGAGATTTCCGCGTTCGCCCGCGAGAACGGGCTGCAGTTGCTGGCTCGCGAGGGCACGGAGACACAGTACATGTGGATCACATGCCGGAAGCGAGACATGGGTTGGCAGCCGGCCGGGGCGGTGGCGCCGGCGTACATTCGCCGCGTCACGAACTCGAATTCGAGTGAACCGGCCGCGCCGCCGACGGGCCGCTTTGCCGCCATCAGCATCCAGGTGGAGAACCTGCCCGAAGACGCTGGTTTGAATGACCTGGGCGTGACGGTAGCAGGCCGCGACGCGGTGCCGACTTACATCGGTCCACGGGAGTTTGACGGCATGCGTCAGGTGAACGCCCTACTGCCGCCGGGCGTGGCTACAGGACTGCAATCGGTGCGACTATTTTGGCTGGGAGAGCCGCTAGGCGAAGCAGGCCGCATCCGGATTCTGCCGCGTCCCCCGGCTGTGCCGCGCGTGATGTCGGTAACAGACGGGATCAACCTGATGTCAGGGTTGAGACTGACCACCGGCTCCGTGAAAGCGACGCTGGAAGAGGCCGATGCGCCGGAGCTGTTCCGCGCCAAGATCGGAGGGCTTCCGGCTCCGATCGACGAAATCTTCTGCTGCGACCCGCGCGTGCCGCGGCACGAGATCAACTTTCACGTGCCGGCCGGGTTGGCGGCGGGGCCGCATCTTCTTGAAATGTCACTCGGGGGAAGTAAGTTTCCGCCGGTGGAAGTGGAAGTAGTGGGTTAGGTTACGCCGGCTTGTGATGTCCGGGGTGGTGATCCCGGAACAGCGGGGCAAAGAGTCCCCAAAGGACAAGAAAAACGAGGATGGCGCCAATGGCGACGTCCATTTGAGGAGTGTTCCACTCCGTGGGAATGGGCTTTAGCCCGATGGCCAGGGCGATCACGACGGCTGCGGCGTGCCAGTACCAACGCCGCGAATGGAAGAAATAAAGCGCGCCAAATGCGAGAATGGCCGCAACAGAGTAGGAAAGAATCACGAGCGCGGGAGTCATAGTCTTCTCCTCCTTGACCTCACGGCAGGCCGTCGTTGCGACGGAGAAGAGGGCTTCGGCGGCGACGGCCAGCCGGTAGCCGCTTATATCGTACGCCTTTGGGGGACGGAGGGGAAGGGGTGTTGTTCAGGAGACACGTTGGTAGGGCTCCCCTCCTGAAGCCTAAACTGGCCGGTTTGCGACTGGCATCGATTGGGAACGATGTAGTATGGTCGCACGGGAGGAAGCCGAAAGTGAATCGACGCAAATTCATGGAGACGGCGGCCGCGGGGGCCGTGTCGATGGCCACCCAGGTAACGCGTGCCGACGCCCTGAAATATACAGTCCCCATCATCGACACACACGTCCATTTGTACGACCCCAAGCGCCCGCAAGGTGTTCCGTGGCCGAGCCCGGAACAAGCAAGCATTTATCGCACCTTCCTGCCCGCGGATTACCGGCGAATTGCAGAACCCTTCGGCGTCGTGGGCATGATCGAGGCAGAGTGTAGTCCTTGGGTGGAAGACAATTACTGGGTTCTGGATGTCTCGGCCAAAGAGACGATCGTGGTGGGCGAAATCGGAGATCTGTTTCCCGGGAAGCCGGATTTTGGCGAGCATCTATCACGGTTGCACAAGAACCCTCTGTACCGTGGCATCCGATTCGCCTATTTATGGGACCGGGACGTCGCCGCGGAGATCCAAAAGCCGGCAGTGATGGCCGACCTTCGACTGCTGTCGGAGGCGGGACTCACCCTGGACTCGGGCGGCGGCCCAATGGATGTCCCGAACCTGCTGCGAATCACCGACCAGATCCCCGCCCTACGGATTGTGATCAATCATTTGCCGGGCGTTCCGGTCCCCGATGAACCGTCGGCGCGCGCTGCCTACCAGCAAGGGCTTCGCGAACTCGGGAAACGCCCTCAGGTGTATGTGAAGGTCTCCGAAATCTTTCAGCGTGTGGATGAGAAGGGCCACCGGGTCCAATCAGGCGGACGAATCCCGCGTGAGCTGAGCTTTTATCGTCCGCGGCTGGATGAGATCTGGGAGACCTTCGGTGCGGACCGGCTGCTCTTCGCCAGTGACTGGACCAACAGCGAACCCATGGGCACATTTGGCGAGACGCTGGGCCTGGTTCGTGAATACTTCACGCAAAAGGGTCCGGAAGCTGTCGAAAAGTTCTTTTGGAAGAACTCGGTCGCGGCCTACCGGTGGGTGAAACGGCAGGCGAATCAGCCCGGTGTGGCCTGAGTCAGCAAGGCCAACGCGTTCACACCTGCAGTTTGCGCAGATAAGGCACGCTGGCCTTCATCAGCGGAAGTTCCATTTCCACGAAGTAGTTCTTAACGCCGCCGGTTTTTGCCGCAGCGAAGATCTTCTTCCAATTCAATGTGTCCTGGCCAACCGCGGTGATCTTGTGCTCGCTGGCGGACCATCCCTGGACATGCATGGAAATGAAGCGGCCGGGGTATTTGGTAAGGTACTCGGCGGCGTCGTACCCGTGCTCAATCTCCGAAACCTGGAATTGGAACTTGACGTAACGCGGATCGAGTAACTGAAGCAGGATGTCGTAAGTGCGCTTGCCGTTCACGGTGGAGATCTCGAACCCTTCGTTGTGGAGACCCTGGGTGATGCCGGCTTTGGCCGCTTGCTGGCCCATCTTGTTGTATTCGTCGGCGGCCCGCTTTACGTCGTCCATCGTGGGGTGGCTGGGGCCGTCGAGGCTGGGGACAAGCATTTGCGTGAGGCCCACTTCTTTGGCCCATGCGATGCGGCCGGCGAGATCGGCGCGCAGCTCTGTAATGCCGAAGTGCGAACTGACGCAGGAGACGCCGTGATCCGTGAGGATCTTGCGTAGCTCGGCAGGTTTGTACTTAGCGAGGCCGCCGAAGCCGGAATCTGCGTAGCCGACCGGGGAACACAACTCGACGGCCTCGAATCCGGATGCGGCAAGCTGTTTGATAGTGCCTGGAAAGTCCTGGGAGATCAACTCGCGAACCGGCCAGGTTTGACAGCCTATGGGGAGACCGAGCGGTTTGGCAGCGAGATCGCTCGCGCAGGCGGTTAGTACCGAAACGGCCGCGGTATTACGGAAGAACTCACGTCGTGAGAATGAGGACATGGAATACTCCTCCTCCAGGATAACGCCCGTGCGATCGAGACCCACGGCACAAGAGGAGCGCGTGTGCAGCCTGGAGGCTATCCGTGCTACACCTCAAGATTCATGGATTCGCTGTCATTAACCCACATTTCCATCGCGTTCGGCGCCGCGTTTGCGGCCGGATTGATTAATTCCGTGGCGGGCGGCGGGACGCTGGTGACCTTCCCCACCCTTGTGTTTCTGGGACTGTCGCCTGTGACGGCCAACGCAACCAATACAGTGGCTATATGGCCGGGATCGCTTGGCGGGATGTGGGGATACCGCCACGAGATGAGAGAAGCGGAAAACCGGATGCTGTTGCTGGTAGGGCCTAGCTTGATTGGCGGACTGCTGGGCGCGTTGCTGCTCCAGGTGACACCGGCTCCTTTGTTCAAGTTGTTAGTCCCGTATCTAATCCTGTTTGCAACTGTTCTGTTTCTTTTGAACGAGCCTGTGCAGAGGTGGCTGAAGGGACAATCGAGCGCTGATGAGCACCATTCCAGGCGCTGGTTGGTGTGGGCCTCACTGTTTCAACTGCTGGTGGCGATTTATGGCGGCTATTTCGGAGCGGGCATTGGAATCCTCATGCTGGCGGCGCTGGGGATACTGGGTCTTACCGATATCCACCAGATGAATGGCCTTAAGAATTTATTCGCACTGTGTATCAACGGCGTGGCAGCACTGTACTTTATCTGGGCGGGCATGGTGTATTGGCCCGATGTGCTGGTGATGGCTGTGGGGGCGGTTGCCGGAGGGTACGGCGGGGCGGGCATCGCGCGGCGGATTGGCCGGCCGACGGTGCGGAAGATTGTGATCGCGATTGGCTTTGGGATGGCGCTGAGCCTGTTCCTTAAGAAGTAGGCGGCTTGCGGGCAATGATGGCGGCATGGGCGTGGGGCAGACGCCAAGAACCCCAGGCGCGGTGGACTTGAGTGAGAAAACCGGCCGCTTGCAGCGCCGTGTCCATTGAGGCGACGTCGTAGAGCTTCAAAAGATGAGTCTCGTCGCTGCGGCGGAAGTTTTTGCCATGGCGGACGAAGCACGTGAGGTCGCGCGTCAGTTGACGGCGGCGATGGTCTTCTCGCGCGTCCAGCAATACGGCCCAGTCCTCACCCTCCCAAAATGCCTGTTTCGGAGTTTGGAGTTGTCCCGGCTCGGCGAAGTCGATGAGCAGGACGCCTCCGGGTTCGAGGGCGCGGTAGATGCGGCGAAAGAGCGATCTTACTTGCGCGCGGTTGTTACGGCGATCGAAGGCGTAGTTGATGACTTCGCTGAGGACGGTGACGGCGTTACATGGGGGTGGGGTGACGTCGAAGAGCGAGGCGACTTCGAAACGCGCCCGGGGAGCCGCGCGGCGCGCACGGCGAATCATGTCCGGAGAAATGTCGTAGCCGCAAACGCTGTACCCGGCTTGCAGGAGTTCGCGGGCCCAGAGGCCGGAGCCGCAACCCAGGTCGACCACCAGGCCGGTTGCAATCCTGTGGCGTCGCAGGATGCGCAGCAGCCCGGGCGCCGCTTCGAGGGCGAAGTAGCCGAATCCGGCGTCGTGGATGTAAGCAAGATCGTTCTGATAACCAATCACGGCCTACCAGTCTAAACCTTCCGGCACGGCACACCGATAGATGGGGGTGGGATCGACAACACGCGGGTCTGATTTGGCTGCCAAGACCGGATGGCTGGGACGGCTACTGGTTCCTTCGTTTAGCGATGTCTTTTTCGCCGCTGTTGTGATGTGGCTCTTTATGGCCGGAAGCGGCGGCTGGAGTTTCCTGCTGCTGGACGGGGATTGCGGCTGGCACATCAAGACAGGGGAACTGGTTTTGCAGAACGGAGATGTGC
The DNA here is from genome assembly GCA_039934475.1 of Bryobacteraceae bacterium. Taxonomy (GTDB): domain Bacteria; phylum Acidobacteriota; class Terriglobia; order Bryobacterales; family Bryobacteraceae; genus JBDTMC01. Next base: position 12,494 of record JBDTMC010000062.1, read on the forward strand.
CGCGAACCGATCCCTACTCCTTTACCAAGCAGGGTGAGCAGTGGTTCGCGTGGGAATGGCTGGCGGACGTGGCATTCGCGTTGGTGCACCGGGCGATGGGGCTGAAGGGTGTAGTGCTGTTGGCCGCTGTATTGATCGGCGCGTTTGCGACCGTTTTGTTGCGGCAGGTTCTGGCGGCGGGGTCCAACCTCTTCATCGGGTTGTTGGGGACTTTGCTGGCGGTTGGCGCGTCGACGATTCACCATCTGGCGCGGCCACATCTGTTCACGCTGGTCCTTTTGCCTTGCAGCCTGTGGTTGATCCAGGCGGACCGCGAACGGCCCTCGCACCGGGTGTGGATTTTGGTTCCAATAACCGCGGTGTGGTGCAACCTTCACGGAGGTTTCGTGGCGCTGTTGGCGTGCCTGGGACTGGCGGTAGTGGGGTCGGCCGGCGAAGGGATAGCGGGTGCGCCTGAGGCGTGGAAGCGCTGCCGGCGGTATCTGCTGCTGATTGTTGCGTGCGGCGCGGCGAGTTTGGCGAATCCGTATGGATATCAATTGCACGTCCATATCGCCGAGTATTTGCGGGCGGGCTGGATCCGCGAGTTGGTGCAGGAGTTTCAGTCGCCGGACTTTCGCAGCGAGAGTCTTTTTCAGTTTGAGATGGTCTTGTTTGGCGGGTTAGCGGCAGCGGCGTGGTTGGCCGCGAAGAAGCGGTATGTCGAGGTCTTATGGGTGTTGTTTTGGGCTCATTCGGCACTCGGTTCCGTGCGCCATGTCCCTTTGTTTGCGGCAGTAGCCATTCCCATCGTATGCCGCGAGCTTTCCAGGGTTTGGCGGCGGTGGTTGGAGGGTGCGGCAACAGGGACGAGTTTAGCGTCGTTACGTGCCCTGGAACGGGCTCAAACAGGCGCCTTTCTGCGCACCAGCATGTGGCCCGCCGGATTTGTCTTGATCGTCGCAAGCCTTGGATTCGGGATGACGTGGCCGAAGGATTTTCCAGAGGCGAAATTCCCAGCCCGGTCTGTTGCTGCCTATGGGGGACTGCTGCGGCGGTCACGGGTACTGACCTCTGACCAGTGGGCGGATTATCTGATCTACCGGGGCTATCCCGAGCAGCGCGTGTTCCTTGACGGCCGGAGTGATTTCTTTGGGGAACGCCTGGTTCGCGAATATGCGGCGGTGACGGCCGGACGATATGACTGGCAGAAGATTCTGGAGCGCCATGGGATTGATGTCATTCTGGCGCCAGCGGGCTGGCCACTGGCTACGTTGTTGAAAGGACACAGCGAATGGCAATTGCTTCGCGACGACGGACAAGCCGTCCTGTTTCAGCGGACCACAACGGAAACCGGTGTTCCCCTAATCAAAGTCGGTGTGGAAGCCGAAAGAGTGAGTGAAGACAGGATTCAATGAGCAAAGCATGGCGCAGTATAGGCGAACAGGACCAGGAGAGCAGGCCGAAGGGCGGTGTGGGAAGCGCGTGGCTAATGCCTTCGGGAGCACCACTGGCGCCGTTCGCCTGGAAGAGGGGATTTCTTGCGACCAGGTTACTGAAACCTGAACTCGCGCCCGGCCACACGGTGAAACGCGAGCGGCGGGGGGATTCCTTATGAACGCCGCCGATGTGCTAGCCCTCGCAGCGGACCGCCATTGCCCGGTGCTTTACTGGCCCTGTTTTGGCGGGGATCCGAACAGCTCTTTGAGGTGAATTGCAGATGGATCGCAGATTTTTAACAGTTCTCGGAATCAGCCTCGTGTTCGCCCTGGTGGTAGCTGGCATCTTCTACCAAATGACCGCGGCGCGATCCGGAGCGGCCTCGGCGAAGACGCAGTCCGGTGACATGCGCGACGTGGTGACGGCGGCAAAAGCGCTGCCTGTAGGCGTCACAGTGAAGGCGGGCGACGTGAAGCTCATCAAAGTGCCCGGGGGGCAATTTCCGAAGGGCGCGTTTTCAAAGATTGAAGAGGTCGTGGATCGCCCGCTGATCAGCAACGTCCTGTCGGATGAACCACTACTGGAAGGCAGGCTCGGCATGAAGGGCAGCGGCTTGGGAATTGCGCCCGTTATCCCGGTAGGAATGCGTGCCGTCAGCGTCCGTGTGAACGACGTGGTGGGCGTAGCCGGATTTGTACTGCCAGGAATGCGCGTGGACGTCCTTGTGACGGGCAACCCGCCCGGGAAACCGGAACGCCTGACCAACACGGTATTACAGAACATCCTGGTGCTTTCGGCGGGACAGACCATTCAAGCCGATGCGCGTGGCCAGGCGATCAACGCGCCAACGGTAACGCTGTTGGTAACTCCGGCGGAGGCAGAGACGGTGACGCTGGCGCAGCGCGAAGGCGAGATCCAACTGGTGCTGCGGAACGGCACGGACCATGGTGTCGAGACGACCAAGGGGAAGTATGTCTCTGAGCTGTTCGGCTCCTCGCGGCCGGCCCCAGCTGCAGACAAGGTGGCTGCAGCCCGCACAGCTCCGCGAACTGTAGCCTGGACACCACCGCAAAAGGTAGTAGTCGTCCCCGCCGCGCCTCCCGAGGTCATCGTATTCCGCGGTATCGTCCGATCGATTGAAAAGGTTCAGACGCCCGTCGCGAAAGCACCGCAGGGCAAGGAGGACGAATGAGCGCGACGAGCCGGTGTTCTTGTTGGGTCGTAGTATTGCTCGCGGCGCTAGGTCTAGTCTGGGCAGATCAAGGAGAAGAGCTGCGCATGCCCGTGGGGAAGAGTCTGGTAATCGACTATCCCGATGACATTGCGCGAGTTTCAACCAGCAACCCTGAGGTCATCGACGCCGTAGCCGTCACAACCCGGGAGTTGTTGGTGCATGCCAAAGGGCATGGGAGCGCCACCTTGGTGGTGTGGTCCCGAGCGGGCCACCGTGGCTTCTACAGCATAACCGTGGAGCACGATCTGGGGCCCATTCGGAAGTTGTTGAAGGAGACATTTCCGGGTGAGGACATCCATATCCAGTCCGCACGCGACACGGTCTCGCTGACGGGAAAAGTCAGCAGCCAACCGGTTGCCGACCGCGCCGCCGCTTTAGTGGCTCCGCTGGCGAAAGCCGTGATCAACAATCTACAAACGACGGCACCGGGTGTCGAACGGCAGATTCTGCTACGGGTGCGTTTCGCGGAGATCAACCGCAACGCCTCACAGTCGTTCGGCGTGAACCTGCTGTCAACCGGAGGCGCCAATACGGTGGGAACGGTAAGCACAGGGCAGTTTAGCGCCCCCAGGGCCACCGAAATCAAGGGCACAATCCCGGGTGGCCTGGCCGGCACAAGCAGTACGTTTACCCTCTCCGACATGTTGAATGTCTTTGCTTTCCGGCCCGATTTGAATCTTGGTGCACTGATCAAAGCACTGCAGAGCCAGGGCGTGCTGCAGATCCTGGCCGAGCCAAACCTGGTGACGACAAATGGGAAAGAGGCCAGTTTCCTCGTCGGCGGTGAATTCCCCGTTCCCGTACTGCAGGGCGGCGGCAATGCCGGATCCGTCACCGTGCAGTTCCGCGAATTCGGAATTCGGCTGACCTTCACACCGACGCTGACCGATAACAACACGATCCGCATGCACGTACGGCCGGAAGTATCCACGATCGACATGGCGAATGCGGTGACGTTGTCTGGATTCACAATCCCGGCTTTGGCCACGCGCCGTATCGAGACCAACGTCGAGTTGGCGGAGGGACAGAGTTTCGTGATTGGCGGCCTCATTGATGACCGCGTCACTGAGACTGTTTCCAAGATTCCGGGGCTCGCCAATCTGCCTCTGTTTGGCGCTCTCTTTAAGTCGCGCCAGCAGAGCAAGAGTAGGACCGAGTTGGTCGTCGTGGTCACACCGGAGATCACGGCACCCATCAATGCCGGAGTCGCGAAGCCATCACCGGTGATGCCAATCGAGTTCCTCGCGCCGATTCAGCCAGTTGGAAAAGCCGGGGAATCCGAGAGGCGGGCCAAGAAAAGGCACAAATAGTATGCCGGCCACCGACAGAGAACTCAACGCGTTAGTAATCGCACCCGATCAAGAACTGGTGCGGGAGTTGGAGCGGGCGATGCCGCACCAGCGCTGCTTCCAGACTCTGGCTTGCCTGAAGGCGTATCCGTCAGCTCAAACGCTCGAGATTCGCCTGCGGCAATTGAAACCGGACGTGGTCCTGCTCGACCTCGCAAGCGACCTCGATGCTGCGTGCGCCGTGATTCCGCGGGTCTGTTCGTTTCGCCCGGCGGTTCAAGTAATCGGATTGCACCGGGAGAATCACCCAGAGGCCGTTGTCCGGTCGCTGCAGCTGGGAGCGACAGAGTTTCTGCACGCGCCATTCGAGGCGAATGCACAACTCGCCGCGCTTGCCAGGATCCGCCGGCTACAGAGACCGGAACATGGCGAGGCGCGGGCAGGGGCGGGCAAGGCAATCGTGTTTTGTAGCGCCAAGCGGGGCTCCGGATCTTCCACTTTGGCGCTGTACGTGGCGCACGCGATACAGGCTCAGACGGGCGCCAGAGTGCTGCTGGCCGATTTTGATTTGCAGCGCGGAGCGATTGGGAACTCCGTTGGCATAAATGCGAACCTCTCAACGGGCGAGATTCTGAGTTCCACTGTGGACCCGCCCGACTGGTCTTCTCTCGCCGTGCCCTCAGGCGCGATTGATGTAATTCCCTCTCCTGAGTTTCCTGGAATCGATCCCGCTGACCCGGCGCGGCTGCGAGAGACGCTGGAGCAGGCACGGTTGGTGTACGACACGGTAGTGCTGGACATGCCCGTCATCTTCCAAAAGCTGAGCCTGCTTGCTGTATCGGAGTCCGACTATACCTTCCTGGTAGCGACCCCGGAACTGGCAAACCTGCACCTGGCGAGGCGGGCTGTCGCGATGTTGACCGGCCTCGGATTCAACAAAGACCGATTTCAAGTCATCGTCAACCGCATGACAAAACGTGAAGCCATCAACAGTGCCGATCTCGAAAAGATTCTCGCCTTCCCTGTAAAGGGAATCGTGCCCAACGAATCTAGTCTGCCGCGTATCGATGCAGGGTCCGGTGGACGCACATCGGGTTCGGGTGATTTTGGCAAGGCAGTGGATGAGTTGGCTGGGCAGGTTACCGGGGTCGCAACGGGCCAGCGTCCTAGCGGAAGTGGCACCCGAGCCATGCGGCTGGCTCTTGCGGCGGTTTAGCGAGGAAGATCCTATGTATCCTTCAACCCTAGAAGCGGGAACTGACAGCCAGCAGCCGAATTGGGAGCAGCGGCTCTTGAAGAGCGCAGGCCAGCCGAAACCGGCTCTGAAGCCTGAATATCAGGAGCTGAAATTCACACTGCACCGGAAGTTGCTGGACAAGATCAATCTGGAAGCCTTGGCTTCTATCGACAACCAAAGAGTCAGGAGTGAGATCCGGCAGGCGCTGTTCACGTTGATCGAAGGCGAACCGACGCTACTGAGTTCGTCGGAGAAGCAGCAGATCTGTGACGAAGTACTGGACGAAGTCTTCGGACTCGGCCCTCTCGAGCCGCTGCTCCAGGACCCGACAATTTCCGACATCCTCGTGAATGGATACAACCAGGTCTATGTGGAGCGAAAGGGGCTGCTTGAACTCACCAGTGTCAAGTTTCGCGACAACGCCCACCTACTACGGATTATCGACAAGATCGTAAGCCAGGTCGGCCGCCGGGTGGATGAGTCGACGCCGATGGTGGACGCACGCCTATTAGATGGCTCCCGCGTCAACGCCATCATCCCGCCGCTTGCCGTAGACGGTCCGCTGATGTCTATTCGGCGTTTCTCCACGGACAAGTTGATGCCGAACGATCTGGTGCAAAAGAAGGCGTTGACCAAGGGGATGATGGAACTCTTGGAAGCGGCGGTAAAAGCGCGCATGAATATCATCATCGCGGGCGGAACCGGCGCTGGCAAGACGACGCTCCTAAATGCATTGTCCTGTTTCATCAACCCCAAAGAACGTATCGTCACAATTGAAGACGCAGCGGAACTACAACTGAAGCAGCCTCATGTCGTACGGCTCGAAACGCGACCTCCGAACCTTGAAGGCCAGGGTGCCGTACGCCAGCGAGAGTTACTGATGAATAGCCTGCGTATGCGGCCAGACCGGATTGTCGTCGGCGAGGTGCGCGGCGGCGAGGCTCTGGACATGTTGCAGGCCATGAACACAGGCCACGACGGCTCACTGACTACCGTCCATGCCAACAGCCCACGCGACGCCATTTCGCGCCTCGAAGTGATGGTTTCGCTCGCTAATGCTAACATGCAGCTCATTTCGATCCGGCAGCAGATTGCCAGTGCTGTGCACTTGCTGGTGCAGGCGATGAGAATGAGCGATGGATCACGGCGCGTGACCAGCATTACCGAAGTGACCGGGATGGAAGGAGAAATTATTACGCTCCAGGACATCTTTGTCTTTGAAAAGCGCGGGCTGAGTCCGGAAGGCCGAGTTTTGGGACGTTTTGCGGCCACAGGGATCCGTCCGAAGTTTTACGAAAAGCTTTTGGCCGCAGGTATAAGGTTGGGAGCCGATTTGTTCGATGAACTAGAGGAGGTCTGACCGCGCGGCCGGAACCGAAACATGCCCATCGGCTTTTTGCTCATCGCCACTGTCATCTGGGCCACCGTCCTACTCGGATGGTGGATCGTCTCACGTGTCTTCCAGTCAGCCGACATGGACAAGATCCGTGAGCGCGTAATGGGTTCTCCGGATCGCAAGAAAAAGCGAGGAAGTGGTTCCCGAAATGCACCGGCATTGATTCATTCGGAGGACCGTGTCACCGGCAAGTTCGTGTTGCACCTGCTGAACAGGCTGAAACTGCGCGAACGGCTCCAGTTGCTGCTTGAACAAGCGGGATTGCGGTGGCGTGTGGCACGCCTGATGCACGGCTGCCTGGGCTGCTTTCTCGGCGGGTATACCGCAGCTTGGTTGTCTCTTCCTCCCGAATATCGAGTCTTTGCCGCTTTGCCAGCCCTCCTGGCGGGCAGCCTACCGATCCTCTTCGTCGTAAAAAAACGCGCCTCGCGGCTCCACAAATTCGAGGAACTGTTCCCCGACAGTCTCGAATTTATAGCACGTTCCATGCGCGCAGGCCATGCGTTTTCGGTTTCGCTTGAAATGATCCATCGCGAATTTCAGGAGCCACTGGCGGGAGAATACCGGCGCACCTTCGAAGAGCACAATCTTGGTCTTCCGCTCGACGTCGCACTGGTCAAACTAGCGCAGAGAGTGCCGTCGCTCGACGTGCACTTCTTTGTATCGGCGGTGTTACTTCAAAAAAGGACGGGCGGCAATCTTGCAGAAATTCTCGACAAACTCGCCTACGTCATTCGCGAACGATTTAAGCTGCGCGGCAAAATTCGGGCCGTCAGTGCTCACGGGAAGATGACGGGAACAGCCCTGTCCATGATCCCCATCGGAGTGGGCATCCTCAATGCCGTTCTGAATCCGTCCTATGGAACCTTCTTCTTGCACGACGAGGTCGGGCAGATCATGCTGGGCTGCGCTGTGCTGTTGCAACTGATCGGCTACGCGGTCATTCAGAAGATCGTCTCGATTGAGGTTTGATCATGACACTGCTCAGCGCCCTTCTTATATTCGTACTGGTGGCGGGGTTGTGCGCCGCTGTTGGTCTCCGAGTATGGGTAAAACCGCAAGAGGCCATCGAAAGAGTAACGGGCGCCACTGTGGCCCGGAGTGAGGTATCACCTTCGCACCCCAGCCTTGCACTACACGAACTGGTGCGCAAGCTCGGCGATCTGCTGCCCGCGTCGCCGAAAGAGTTGACGGTCATGCAGCGGCGCCTCGTACGCGGTGGGTTCCGGCAGCCTCAAGCCTTAAAGATGCTCTATGGATCGAAGGTGCTGCTGGGCGTTCTACTACCACTGATGATGAGCCTGGCGGTGTACCGTTCCGGTTCGGCTCCCGAGAACAAAGCCATCGCCATTGCCGCCGCCGCCGCCGCCGGGTTCTTTGGACCTAATGAATTTGTTGCCCGCATGGGCCGGCGTCGACAAAAGCAAATCGCCAGGGGTCTGCCCAATGCTTTGGATCTGATGGTGGTGTGCGTGGAATCCGGGCTTGGTTTGGATCAGGCGATCGTTCAGGTAGCTAAAGAGTTGGAGAACGCCCACCGCGAGATCACCGAGGAGTTCACGATGGTCAGCCTGGAGTTGAAAGGCGGGAAGCGCCGCGTGGATGCTCTACGCAACCTGGCTGACAGGAACTCGTGCGACGACCTGAAGAAACTGATTGCCGTTCTCATTCAGGCCGACCGGTTTGGAACCGGAATCGCTCAGAGTCTGCGAGCTCATGCCGATTACATGAGAGTACAGGCGCGACAGGTAGCCGAAGAGAAGGCAGCCAAACTTGGTGTAAAGCTCATCTTTCCAATCTTCTTCTGTATTTTGCCGTCACTCTTCGTGGTGACGGTTGGACCCGTGGCCGTGAAGATCGTGCGGGAGTTAGTCCCGATGATGAACAACCTCTAGCAATAGAGTTCAGATTCTCGAAAGGAGAACCGAGATGGATATAGTTCGAATCGTTTGCGCCCTGGCGGCAGTGCTATTTCTGGGCGTCATCATATTGCGCCGGAAGAAACAGGACGTCGAATAGAATCTGCTGTGCGACTGGACCAATCGGGCGAAATGGCGGCGGAAGCCAGCTACCTATTTCGCCCGGAAGTCTTGAATTTCAGCGAAGCTGCGGGTGGTGGAGTGGGGGAGTGCCGAGAAGAAAGTGGGATGTGCGATGATATTCGATCTTGAGGACGGGTGGCGACGAAGGAGCCTGTTGCTCACTGTACTGTTAGTGGCGCCAGGATATCTGTTCAGTGGGACTTTTGGCAAGGTGGTGGCTATCGGTGGCAATCCCTCCGATATAGCCCTCGATGAGCCACGTGGCGTTCTCTACATCGCGAACTTTACAGCAAACCGGGTAGAGGTAATGTCTCTCTCCGATGGCTCGATTCAAACTTCCCTCAATGTGGCATCGCAACCGAGCGCCCTGGCGCTTTCGCCGGACGGCCACTTTTTGCTGGTGGCTCACTACGGTAATTTTGCCGCGCCGAGTGCCCCGAAAAACGCGCTGACCGTAGTGGATCTCTCCTCCGGTTCCAGGCAAACATTGGCTCTAACGGATCCGCCGCTTGGGGTCGCGTTCGGAATTGATGGCATGGCCCTGGTAGTGACTTCCACGGAGTTCATCCTTTTTGACCCGCTGCTGGGTACAAGCCAGGTGGTCGACACGATTGCAGGGGTGATTGCCAATCTATTGCCTCAGAAACCGGGCACCTTCCCACCACAAATTGTGGCGGCGTCGGTGGGGGCGTCGGCAGACAAGCGTCATATTTTCGGAGTAACAGATACAATCCTATTCAGCTACGACGTGATCCAGAGGCAGGTGAAAGCGATCAACTACGTCGCATCGCCGCCATTCGGTCCGCGAACGGTGAGCGTCTCGAGAGACGGTTCCTACTGGTTGGCCGGGTGGGGAATGTTTGACAATCGCGGGCTATTGGCACAATTTCCCAATCCCTCAGGAGTACTGAATATAGGCGGCCATGCCATCGATACCGAGCGTGGCATCATCTATGCCCAGGTTCCGCAGGCAATGCAGGGGAGCGGTACCACGACAGCGACCCGACCACAGCTAACGGTTGTCGATGCCGATAATTTAGCGATCCGGGAGACGCTGCAACTCCCTGAGAACCTGGCCGGCAAAGCGGCTCTCTCGAGCGACGGAGGAACCTTGTATGCGGCATCAGATAGCGGTGTTCTCATCCTTGCTGTCGGCTCGTTACCTTCGTTCCACCGCATCTCGGCTTCTGTCGAAGACTTGGCGTTCCGCGGTAATTTCTGCGACCGCCGCGTTTTAACTCAAACGCTGACGATCGTGGACCCCGGCGGCGGCCACACCTCCTTTTCCGTTTCCTCGCCGGGTGCCGGCGTGAGCGTGAGCCCATCGTCTGGAGTGACCCCGGCCACAGTGCATGTGAGCGTCGACCTCGGTTCCTTCCAGAACCAGCAAGGAACGACAGCCCTTCCGCTGAAGATTGTCAGTTCGTCCGCCATAAACGTTCCGCGGGACGTACGCTTGCTGGTTACCATGCAAGATCCAGACCAGCGGGGCACCGCGGTCGACGTTCCGGGAACACTCGTCGACCTGTTGGCAGATCCGTCCAGGGACCGATTCTTCCTGCTGCGGCAAGACACCAATCAAGTGCTTGTCTTCGATGGGAAGACGTACCGGCAATTAGCGACCCTGCGGACGGGTAATACTCCAACCCAAATGGCGATCAGTTTTGACCGGAGATACCTGTTGGTAGGCAACGACAACTCGCAGGTCGCCAATGTGTTCGACCTGGAAACGCTGGAACCCGACCAGCCGGTACGCTTTCCCGGAGGACACTATCCGAGATCGATTGCCTCTACTGGTAACGCGACACTGGCCGCCACTCGCGTCGCGGGCCCGACTCACAAAATCGACCGTGTTGATATGGCCTCGCGCACAGCGAGCGAATTGACCACGCTCGGCGTGTTTGAAAACGACATAGATGTCAACACGTGGTTGGTCGCTTCTCCGAATGGAGCAAGGGCTCTGGCGGCTGAGGCGGACGGCAATCTCCTTCTCTATGACGCCAACGTGGACACGTTTACGATTTCCCGCAAGGAGCCGGCAGCGCTGTCCGGAGCGGTAGCCGCTTCATCGAATGATCAGTTCGTGGTAGGGAACGCGCTGCTCAACGCCTCTCTTGTTCATACACTGAATTTCGACGCGGGCGGCGGCACGACGTCCGGATTCGCATTTCTAGGAGACACGGCCTACAGAACGACGGCGTTGACCCAATCCGGTCCCGGTGTCATCGAACGCCTGAACCTGGCTACTGGCGACAGCATTAAATCGACGCGGATGGTGGAAGCCCCGTACCTGGGTACCCTCGGCGCCGTTTTCACGCGCACGATAGCGCCGCTGTACAGCCGGACGGCGATCATCAACCTGACGACGTCGGGCTTCACGGTTCTGCCATGGGACTATGACGCTTCGGTTGCAGTCCCGCACATCGACGCTCTGGTTAATGCGGCCGATGGTATGAAAGCGGTGGCTCCGGGAGGGTTGATTACAGTCTTCGGCCGGGATCTCAGTCCGGTGAATATGGCGACGTCGGAACGGCCTTTGCCCACGGCCCTGGGAGAGAGCTGCCTGACAGTGAACGGCCAGCCAATCCCGATGCTCTTCGTATCGCCGGCTCAAGTCAACGCCCAGCTTCCGTGGACAGCCGAGGGCAACATGACGATGATTTTGAGAACACCCGGTGGCACTAGCGATAGTTTCAATTTCCCGGTGTCGACAGCAGCCCCCGCTGTGTTCCGATCGGGCGTCGCCGGGCCGGACACGAATATACCGACCCTAGTGCGGGCAGCCAATAACACACTGGTCACTCCGTCAAATCCGGTGCACCGCGAGGATACGCTGGTGATCTACTTGACTGGAATGGGAGCTACATTCCCTACTGTGCATGCAGGCAAC
>JBDTMC010000063.1:0-23807 GCA_039934475.1 Bryobacteraceae bacterium
ACTGCTCAGTAATTACGACCGGGGGAACTGTCTCACCAATGTTGGCACGGAGGGCCTGCCTGGCGCCGCCCAAGACCCACGCATCAGTCAGATCACCATCCAGAATCTCCTCGATCACAAAAGCGGGTGGTACGGCGAAGCCGATGGCACCGGCTACGATCCGTTGTTCGATGTCGATGCGATTGCCACGGCCGCGGGAGTCACGCCGCCCGCGGATTGCCCCACCATCGTCCGGTTCATGTTGGGACGTCCCTTGGATACTAACCCCGGAACTTACTATTCCTACTTGAACTTCGGCTACTGTGTTCTTGGGCAGGTGGTGCAGAAAGTTTCGGGTCAGAGCTACGAGTCCTTTGTCACCGCCAACGTCACTGGCCCGCTAGGCAATAACAGGACTCACTTCGGAGCCACGTTGACTGCGCTGCCCGGCGAAGTCACCTACTATCCGTATCCGGGGGAAGCGTTGGCAGCATCCGTGTTTCCCACCGGACCCGCCCTGGTGCCATGGCCGTATGGGGGCTACTCCGTCGAAGCCAACCATGCCGATGGCGGACTTGTCAGTAACACCATCGAATTGCTACGCTTCCTGAGCGCGGTGAACGGCAGCCGTTTGCCCGCGCTTTTCCAAAATCCCGTAGACGGGTTCCCGGTATATGTCCCGCCTTACGGTCCGGGTTGGAGCTACTACTTTCACGGTTCTCTCCCTGGCAACAATGCCAGCATCATTCTTCTGCCTGACCAGACGGAGTTCTGTTGGCTCACCAATACGCGCCCAGCTAACTCCGACAGTTACTTCAATGACTTCGACAGCGGTCTCATCAACGACATCAATCAAGTTACAACTTGGCCGTCCACCGATCTGTTTCCTCAGTTTCAGACAAGTTTCGCCGTTGTACATGCGGCCAGTTACCAAGCCCTCGCCACCGCTCCGGACCAGTACGTAACGCTGCTCGGCGCTAACCTCGCCGCGTCAACGGAGCGCGCCGGTTCGCCCCAACTTCCAACCACTTTGGCAGGCGCCACAGTAACCGTCGCCGATTCCGGCGGCAACTCGCAACCTGCCGAGCTGTCCTTTGCGTCGGCCAATCAAATCAATCTCGTCGTTCCCGGAAGCCTGGCTCCAGGCGCGGCAACCATTCGCGTCCAGACCGGTGCCGGAATGACTCTCTCCACCACCATGCAAATCGATCCTGTCTCACCCGGCCTCTTTACCGCGAATGGGAACGGAACCGGAGCCCCCGCTGCCCTCGCCGGACGATACACCTCCAGTGGCGTCGTGACGCCGGTGAACGTGTTTCAATGCCGTGCGGTTGGCGACTGCGCGCCCACTCCGATGAGTTTAGGATCCTCGGACGATCAATTGATCGTGTCCTTATATGGCACGGGCATCAGGCACGCCGCCGGCCCCGTCAGGGCAACCATCGGCGGACAGCCGGCAACCGTACTCTTCGCCGGAGCGCAGAATCAGTTCCTCGGCCTTGACCAGGTAAACGTCCAAGTGCCGTCCGCCTTGCAGGGCCGTGGGAATGTCATCGTGCAATTGCTTGTCGATGGGCGCAGTTCAAACCCGGTGACCATCGCCCTTCAGTAGCCGAACCGCCATCCAACCGCCCAGAGTCAAATCGATCGAAGCGCAGAAACCAGGCCACCAAACCGGCATCCCGGCGTTTTCGATCAACGGGTGAAGCAACAGATCAAACACGCCGTGCCCGGCCAACGCCGCCGCCACCAACCACATACTCTTCTTGAAGCCCAGCGTAGCGAAAGCCGCAAATCCCAGTCCGATGGCGATCTCGATTTCCAGAGCCGTCCTCGACCCTCCCATCACAGCGAACAGCGCATAGTAGGAGGCGACCACGATAGCGACCGTCGGGTAGAAGGACCGCCCTTGGTCCAACCCCACCAACCTGGCGAACCCCGCCACAACCAGCCCCAGAATCACACCCACCAGATATTCCATCGATTTCCTCGTCCCACTCTCGCACGTTGACGCGCCGGCAAAGAACATTTCTCCCGCTCCCTCAATCACATACGCAAACACCCGAACGACCTAGACAGTCGGCGTGCTCCAATGTCCTCGCGGGGAAGACCTCCGCTCGCTAGAGTTAGAGCGAGTCGACACGCCCCAACAACCCTGGCGGTCCGCGGCGCTTTAGATTACCGCGCGCCAGGAAGAGATCTCTCCGGCCAGCTCCGGGGCTTGAGTTTTTTCAGGCATCGAGCGTACAGGGCGCAGCCGCCGTTCCGGCTGCAAACGGTAGTGAGCGTCTAAAGAGTCCAGTGCGGCCATCCGCTTCGTGACGTTCTCTGCATTGCGGGCATGCACGATGTCGACATCAAAAGTGCTTACTGGCGAGCCGTGTAGCGCCGCAGCCACTCCACCCACAACTATGAACTGTACGCCATGGTCGGCCAGCGTCCGCAGAATCCCACCGAAGTCAATCCTCACCTGACTCACCCCGCAGTTCGAGGATGCTGTCCACGGCACTCTGCAGCGCTTCGAGCCGCTCCTGCGGCGTCAACGACAGCATCCATTGAATCAGCGTCACATCCACGCCGTCTTGCGAAACATTGCTCACCTCTACGCCACCGCGCCCAACCCTGGACCATCCAGCAGGCGAGTGTTCATCTTGCCTTCATGGATCGTGAAGACTCCCGGGAACCGCTTCTCCCACGCCGCGTTGGCCGCCGGCACATATTCGCGCGAATTTGCTTCAATACCTGCCACCCCAGGTACGTGCGCCGCGATCGTTGCCGAATGAATCAGAGACGCCCCCGGGCACGTCAGATCCTGCACACACAGGTACATCTTATGCTTCTGCGCCTTCGCCGCCATCAGCAATACCTGCGACTGGCCCTTGCATGCCTTCAAAGCCGCGCCGGAATAGCCCATCTCGCGCGCCAGCATTAAGCTCTCCACGTCCGTCAGTGACTCGTCAATCACCACCGGAAGCAGCTTCGCCGCTTCGTGCATCACATTCGCCCGGTCGGCCTTCAGGTCCCGCTTCGTCGGCTGCTCGACGTACTGAATCCGACCGAAACCTGCCGGCGCCTTCTCTTTCACCATGCGCAGGAATCCCATCAGGTAGTCGATGTTCGGACACCGCTCATTGAAGTCGAGCGAATAGGACCACTTAGTCACACCCCTCTTGCCTTGCGTTTCCGTCGTCACCCGGTCGATGGTCAGCACCCGGTTCGCGTCCCACTGCAAGTCGTCGCCGGTCAGTTTGATCTTCAGGTTCAGCAGCCCGTCGCGCACTATCCAGTCGGGAAGCGTCTCCGGAAGCCCGTCGTTCAAGGGATTGGTGATATCGGCTGCGACAATCGGATCCGCGGCACCCACCGAGTGAAACACCGGCATCGACGGCGTCGCCGTCCGCAGCACATACCTCTCCAGATACTCGCCCTTGAACTCCGAGCCTAAGTAATGGGACAGGTCATGCTGCATGAACCCGGGCCCATAAGTACGGAAGCAATTCACCTTATGCAGCTTACCGAACGCATCGTGAACCGCGGCATCGAAGGGGCTCGCCGTCACCAGCGTGCACAGCTTCGGAACCGGGTCGCTCAGCTTCAGTTCCGCCGCGGCTTTTAAATACTGCGGCTCCAGCGCCACGTTGAGATCGATCGGATGGCCCATCTCTTTGTACTCGTTGGTGAGCGTCGCGATTCGTGCGGCCAGATCCTTCATTGCGCCCAGCGTCGCCGCATAACCCATCTTCGAAGGAAACGCCCACATGTTGCCCATCGACATCGATCCGAACCCTGCCGAAGATCGTCCCGCCGCGTCTTCGATCACGCAGTGGACGTTGAGCAGAGTCACGCGGTCCACCACGGAGTTGCCGAATTTATAGGGCGTCCGGTAGAGGAAGTCTTCGTATTCGTGACGGACTTCGCGGATCCGGATGCCGGCCGGTTTGCCCGCGCGAAGGAACGCCGGGGCCATCGCGACCGCGCCCAGAACTGACCTGCGTGTGACACTCATGTCTCGATATTCTTTCATGGAACAAGCCAGAGGGTAGCGGTGTCTACTCCACCAGACCGAGAGATTCCCTGACAGCCGCAAGCAGAGGGAGGGCGCCAAAGGTCCCCGGGCGCATGCGGTCGTCGTGTGTCCGAAAGGAAAGACTATGTTTGAACAATCGTTCGTCGATACGTCGAAACAAGGCGGTAAGGCCTGGACCACTGCCGTTTCCGTCACTGGGCAGTGCTTCTTGGTCGGGGTGGCGATCCTCATGCCCCTACTAAGACCCGAGATGATGCCGCGCACTCTGCTCTCGGGCGGCTTGCAGGCGCCCCGGCCACCGGCGCCCCCACCCCTAAAGCTAAAGTCCGTGCAGGTGGTGGAGACGCGTATCTTCCGCGAGGTTATCGCTGGGCGCCTCGTGGTGCCAACCTCGATCCCTAAAGAGATCAAGATGATCGATGACAAAGATATGCCGCCTCCAGAGATGGCGTACGCCGGCGTGACTGGCGGCACCGGAGTTCCAGGTGGCGACGGTAGTGTCATTGGCAGTATCGCGAACAGCGTCCCGACGCTAGCGCCGCCACCCCCACCCGTCGTCGAAAAGCCGGCTGAGAAGGCCAAGATCGTGCAGCGAGTAAAAGTTGGTGGCGTTGTGCAGGAGGCGATGATCATGCGACGCGTCCTCCCCGTCTATCCGGCACTCGCCAAAACAGCCCGCGTTCAGGGAACGGTTCACTTAGTCGGAGTTATCGCCATCAACGGAACCATCCAGCAGTTACAGGTACTGTCCGGTCATCCTCTACTGGTCAACGCGGCGGTCGACGCCGTCCGCCAATGGATCTACAAGCCGACGACGCTCAACGGGGATCCGGTGGAAGTGATTGCGCCAATCGACGTTCACTTCACGCTCTCCCAGTAGCTTCGTTCCGATCGCGCATCCAGTCCACCACCCGAATCAATAGGTACAGTACAACGAACAGCGCGCCGGCGATGAGCAGCAACTCCCGCACGTGGTCCTTCAGATAAGCGCCGGCGCCGCTGCCCAGTTGCGATCCGAGGTAGGCGAGTCCAAAGTAGCGCGGAATTCGCGCCACCAGCACCACGATCAAGAACGTCAGCGGATGCACTCCCAGCGCGCCGGCCGAAAGGACAAAGACTTTCAGCGGCAACGGAATCGGCAGCACCGCCGGAATGAATACCGTCAACAACCCATACCGTCCAAACCATGCGCGAAACTTGGCGCCGCGGCCTGAGAGCGTATGGCGCGCCAGGTACGCCTCGCCGCCACTCCGAGCGATCCAGAACAGAATCAGGTTGCCGATCACTGAACCCACCACCGCCATTCCCGCTGCCAGATAGGCCTCCCCAGGCTTCATCGCCGACAGCACCATCACCAGAGCATCCACGCCACCTGGGATCGGAATTCCAGCCGAATCAATTACAGCCAGCAGCAACACTCCCAGGGGACCCCAGGAGATCAGCGTACTTACTAACCCCTTCATCCCACCATCCCGATCAACGCCGCCTCGTCGATCACCGCAATCCCCAACGATTGCGCCTTATCCAACTTCGAACCCGCATCCTCGCCGGCAACCACATAGTCCGTCTTCTTACTTACCGATCCGGTTACCTTCCCACCCGCCGCTTCGATCCGCGCCTTCGCTTCCTCGCGCGACAAGGTCGGCAGCGTTCCCGTCAATACAAAGGTCTTGCCCTCCAGCGGCCCGCCCTCACGCACTTTCCGCTCATGCGTGAACACGAGCCCGGCCGCGCGAAGCCGCTCCACCAGTTCATGGTTGTGTGATTCGCTGAAGAACCTCTGGATACTCGCCGCCACCTTCGGGCCAACCTCTTCCGCCTTCTGTAACTCGTCCACACTGGCCGCCGCCATCACGTCCAGGCTGCCAAAAGCCTCCGCCAGTAAAACACCCGTGCGCTCGCCGACAAACGGAATCCCCAGCCCGTTCAAGACGCGAGGCAACGGCATCGACCGTGATCTCTCGATATTGGCCAGCACCTTCTCCGCCGACTTCTTACCCATCCGCTCCAGCCCGCTCAATTTCTCCAGCGTCAGATCGTACAGGTCCGCGACACTCTTCACCAGACCCTTCTCCACTAACTGGTCCACCAACGAATCGCCCATCCCGTCGATATCCATCACGCCGCGCGCGGCAAAGTGCAGAATGCTCTCCTTCAAACGCGCTGGGCAATTCGTATTGATACAGCGGCTGGCCGATTCGCCCTCCTGCCGCACCACGTCCCCGCCGCACACCGGGCACGTCTTCGGCATCGTGAACGGCTGCCGCGTCTCTCCTTGCGACACCACCCGAACCACCTTCGGGATCACGTCGCCACTCCGCTCCACCAGCACCGTATCGCCGATCTGCACGCCCAGTCGTTCAATCTCGTCTTCGTTATGTAGCGTGGCCCGCGCCACCGTCACTCCGCTGACTACAACCGGCCGCAAGTGCGCCACCGGAGTTAGCGCGCCAGTACGGCCCACTTGCACCCCGATGTTCTCAATCACCGTCTCGGCCTGACGCGCCGCATACTTAAACGCAATTGCCCATCGCGGCGCCTTCGCCGTCCATCCCAACTGCCGCTGCTGCGGAATCGAATCGACCTTCGCCACAACCCCGTCTATCTCAAAGGGAAGGGTATCGCGCTTCTCGTCCCACTCCCGGCAGAACTCCAACAACGCCTCCAGGTCCTCACAAAGCTTGCGGTGTCCGTTGACCTTAAATCCCGAACGCTTCATGTGCTCTAGCGATTCCCAATGGCTGTCGAAGGCCGGAGCGCCATTAACAAAGTAGAAATAGGTGTAATATTCCAACTTCCGTGCAGCCGTAATAGCCGGCTCCAACACCCGCAGCGATCCCGCCGCCGAGTTGCGCGGGTTGGCATACCGCGGCAGTCCGTCCCTATCGCGCTCTTCGTTCAATCGTTCAAAGGCCCGCCGCGTCATCACCACTTCGCCGCGAACTTCGAAGGTCGGTGAACCATCCACCCGTAAAGGGAGACTGCGAATCGTGCGCGCATTCTCCGTCACGTCCTCGCCGACTTCCCCGTCGCCGCGCGTGATCGCCTGCCGGAACCAGCCGTCGTTATAATGTGCAGCCATCGACAGCCCGTCCAGCTTCAACTCCGCCACGTACCGGTAAGGAGCGCCGCCCAGTAGATCGCGGACGCGGCGGTCGAACTCGCGCAGTTCATCCTCGTTCAGCGCGTTGTCCAGGCTCAGCATCGGACCGCTGTGCCGCACCTTGACGAATCCTTCGCGAACCTTACCTCCCACTCTCTGCGTGGGCGAGTCCGCGGCGGCATACTCCGGATGCTCTCGCTCCAATTCCAGCAGCCGGCGCATCAGTACGTCGTACTCCGCGTCCGTAATCTTCGGATCGTCGAGCACGTAATACGAGTACTCGTGCTGTCGCAACTCTTGGCGGAGCCGGGTGATTGTTTCTAAGACGGTCTCAGACATGAACGTTCTATACTGGAGCTACCGGAGTCTAAGGTATTTTGGCCTATCGGAACGCTTTCCTAATTTACAATCCAGTTGCTGGCCGCGTTAGCCGCTCCGGAGGCCGTCTTCTCCAACGTAGCATTGACGCCCTTCATGCTGCGGGAATCCGCGTTAACCCCGCTCCCACAACCGGTCCCGGCACTGCCACGGAAATCGCCGTGCGCTGCCTGGAGGAAGACGCGGACCTCATCCTCGCCCTCGGTGGCGACGGCACAATTAACGAAGTTGTAAACGGAATGGCCGGCTCCCAGGTTCCTTTGGGCGTCCTCCCCGGCGGTACCGCCAACGTGCTCGCGATGGAACTCCGGCTGGGCGGTGATGCCGTCCGGGTGGCCGACAAGCTGACCTCGAATGTGCCGGTGCGCATCGCCACGGGTTTCATGACCGGTTCCTCCGATCATGCCGCGCGCCATTTCCTGACTATGGCGGGCATAGGTCTCGACGCCTACGTCATCAACCACCTCAACCTCGATTGGAAGGCGAGCGTCGGCAAAGCGGCGTACTGGATCGCCGGTTTCTCCCAAGTGGGTAAGAAGCTCGCCGAGTTCGACGTCATCGCCGGTGGACGAACCATCCGCGCCGGCTTCGCGGTTTGCAGCCGCGTCAGGAACTACGGCGGCGATCTCGAAATCGCCCGCACCGCAAACCTGCTCGACGATTCCTTCGAACTGGTGGCCTTTGAGGGTGATTCGGTTTCCCGCTACTTGGGTTACTTCTACGGCGTGCTGGCCGGGACTCTGAAGAAGATGAAGGGCGTCACCGTCATGCACGTGCAAAAGGCCGAGTTCGCGAACCCGGCGGAGAAGGGCGTCTACGCGCAACTCGACGGCGAACGCATGGGCCGGCTGCCGCTCACAGTGGAGATCGTGCCCAATTCCCTTACGTTGCTGATGCCTGAACGCTTCGTCGAACAGGCGCGGAAGCAGCGCCGCGTCGTTACCGAGTCGGTCCTAACCCCGTAGGAGGGTGGATTCGAACCTGCCCTGCGCCTGGCTGGAGCTTTAACAGCAGAACGCCACCCGCGTCCGCTAATTCCTCGAACATCCCTTCATCATCCACTTCCACTTCATACGGTGCGCCCGGCGTCAGCCCCAGGATAAAGTAGGCTTGCGAATCGGCCTCAAAGCTGAGGCGCGAGGTGACGGCCGCGTCCGCAATATGCAGCGGCGGATCGAGTTTCTTCAGATCGGCTGTCTTCCGCGCGCCGTTGTCGAACACCTGCGCCTTGCCCTCGATGTACGTGAACAGAACCGCTGTTTCGTCCCAGTTCGAACGTAGCGCCAGCGCGCCGCCTTTTCGCTTCTCATCGCGAAAGGCGAGCGGCAGATGGAAGTAGCTCAGGCCCGGCTGGTAAGGGTTCGCCCACAGCATTTCATACACCGCCCCAAGCGGTGATTTCATGAGGTAGCGATCCTGCATCAGCCACCCTTGCAGAAACTGGCTCTCCACAGCGTTGTTGTCATAGGCCACCATCACGAACTCGCCGGCGCGCGCCAGCGCGGCGCGGTGCAAGTCGGGGTCGCCGTCTTCGTAGAACACGGGGATGCGGTACTCATTCTCCGGAGCCGGATAAGGTGCCGGATAGTAACTGAGCAGTAGATACGAAGGCAGATCGTGAAAGAAGGCGGGAACCGGATCGCGCAGTTCGATATTCGTGTTGTCGCGCACCGCATGGAGAAATTCGAACAAAGGCAGAACGTCGTCCCGGTGGATCACCGGCTCGCCCTTCTGGATGGACGGGACAACGTACCCGCGCCACCAGTCCACCACGGCTGTCCGCATCGTATTCTCGGTGAGGTCTGGTTTGCGCTCGGCCAGCGCCGCGGCGGCTAGCACGCGCGCGCTCATCGTCTTAATGTCTGTCTTGCCCGCGCTTTGGGCGATGCTTTTTTCCAGTCGCGATGCCAAGGCGTCCCTTTGTGCCGCCGGAACCGCTTTCGCGCACCAGTCGAACACAATCGCCTGCTGGCGCAAATCCGCCCCTGTCCCGAGGGCCCACTCCACAGCGGCCTTGGCGTAAGCCGGGTCGCTCTTGATCATGAAATAGAGCGCGTTGGCCAAGCCGGGTTCCGGCATCAAGGCCTTCCCCTCCATCAGCGTCTGGTAGTGTTGCCAGCGCATCGAATCCCGTTCGCGCTCCCGCCGCAGCAAGCGTAATCGCCGGGCATTGAGGAAGAGGCGCGGTGCCTCGGTGTAAACCTTGAAGTCTTCGTCGGAGGGAGTCTGAACGGCAGCCGGCAGCAGCGCCAGCAGAAGGATCGGGGCAAGCATCCGGTCCGATTGTGGCACACCGGAGTCCCTCGCCGCAGAACTGTGTCGCACTGTGTCGGCTGTGTCCCAGTGACACAAACGGCCATCGCTGCCCACTTCTATCTAATTGATTTCAATCGCTGTACCCACCACGCATGGGTGGCACCCCAATTGCTTATACAGATAACGAATTGATGAAGTAACCTTGAAACCTGCCCTCTGTTGTAGTGAGTAGGCGGATAAGCGAGTGGGCTGTAGACAGCGTGCTTGCGGGAGCCGGTGTTTTTGAGTTTAAAAACCGCTCATTTGTCCGTTTGCAAGTTGCAACAGAGGGGTTTTTTTAGGAGAGGTTGCCATCGATACAAGCTTACCGGGACCTAGGTTTCGGTCGCAGTCTGGCATTCATGGTGAAGGATAGATAGGACGCGGGCCTCGCCAGGAATGAAGTGGCAAGCGGGTTTAGTTGTTCCAGACGTGCCGGCGCCGGGCCCCAGCCCTTCATACAGGGGCGGGCCGCATCTGATACCGGGCTCTCAGTGGTCTCGTCCAAACCGGTGTTGATGCGGCTTTTCTGTTCTCGCGGGCAGGCGGTGATTCTCCGCCTGCCCGTTTTCTGTCTCTAACGACGCCAATAGCCGGGATAGTAGTGCCGCCCGTAATACCGCGGTCCCACCCAATTGGCGCGGGCGTACGGTGGCCGGGCCCAATAGCCGGCGCGCCACGCATAACGCGGCCCGCTAGGATACCAATAACCGCTCACCCACGAGTACCCCGGGCGCGCATACGTCCGACGAGAGTAGTAGGCGGCCGGAGGTGGCGGTGGTGGCCCGTATCCGCCGATACCAACCCCTACGAACACTCTTGGGCCGGCCCAAAGGGCGCTGCCTGCCAGTAACACCAGTGATGCTGCTAATAGTTTTGTTTTCATCGCATCCTCCAACGCGGAGTAGTGATGCAAATACCATGCCATTTGGAAGGTGTTGAAAACGAAAGAAGTACAACGGCAGAAGCGTGGCCAGACTCCACCACCATGGTGGATTTCGGCCGCTGCTAGTATTCCAGCGTGCCTGTTCGCGGGGCTTCGCTCCCGGCGGGCAGGTAGAGAGTCTTGCAGTTCTCACAGCGGTAGATCTCGGCGTCGGCGCCGAACTTGGCCTTCACGTCATCGCCGAAAAAGTACCAGCGCTTCAAATGACCCGCGCAAATTTTGCCCTTCGCGTCCTTTTCGTTACAAGCCCGCATACGCGGCAGGCGCCGCTTCACCTTCGTGCCGTTCTCAAGTGTCGCCACCAGCTCGCAGGGGTCTACTGCCGCCGGCGCGGCAGCGGCATTTGCAACAGCGTCAGGATTTGTCGCCATAGGGATTCGGACAAAATTATACCAGTTCAGGCTCCGGGGTGTTCCGGTCACATGGTACGATTCACCTGCACTCGAAGATCGACCCAGCAGGAGAGCCTATGATTGACCGGATGTTGCCCTCCGAGTATCGGGACTCGCCCTTGGAATCCTGGTAATCCCCAGCCTGTTTGTGATTTCCACGCAGCCGACCTACGCGAGCGGCAACATCACGTTCAACCACTTACAGCCCCAAGCCTTTCCCTCTGGTGCGTTGACAGGATTGATAACGGCCGATTTCAACGCCGACGGCAAGCCCGATGTCATCGGCATATTGCTGGGCCACGTTCCGGAACAACCTACGCAACTGGTCTTTCTGCCAGGCAACGGCGACGGAACGCTGGGTGCGCCCGTCTTCTCCCGTACCAGCGTTGGTCTGTATGTTGCGGCGGACGATTTCAACGGCGACGGCAAACTCGATGTGGTGACCACCAACAGCACATTCGTTTCAGTGGCTCTCGGCAATGGCGACGGCACTTTCCAATTACCGGTCGCGTACGGTCTTCACGGCAACTCCGGCACAATGCCGATTGTTGGCGATTTCACGGGTGACGGTAAAGCCGACATCGCCGTGGTCGTGAGCTCAAGCAATCTGGCCGTGTTGCGCGGGAATGGCGACGGTACGTTCCAACCGCCCATCATCTCAGCGGTGCCGTCCACCGGCGGTCCCCCAGCCTCAGCCGATTTCAACCGCGACGGCAAACTCGATCTCGCGTTCGGCGGCGCTGACGTCCTCACAGTCCTACTGGGAAACGGTGATGGCACGTTCCAGCAGCCGATAGCGGTGTCCGCTCAGCGCAAGCCCAACTCGGTGGTTGCGGCCGATTTCGACGGCGATGGCAACCCCGATATTGCCGCCGTTTCCGTCAACGGCAATGTGGCGTTGCTGCGCGGCAAGGGGAACGGTTCTTTCCATCCACCCGTGTTCTTCGCGTCGGGAACCCAGAGCAGTTCCATCGCCGCCGCCGATGTCAACGGAGACGGCCGGGCCGACCTTTTGTCCCTTGATAGCCATGCTCAATCGATTCGCGTTCTCGCCGGCCGAGCGGACGGCACCTTCGATCCGCCGGTTTCCTCGCTGGTCGCGTCATTGTTGGGCCTGTGTGTCGCCGACTTCAATGGCGATGGCAAGTTGGATGTGGCGTTGTCGAACTCCTTGGCGTCGTCGGTGAGCGTTGTGGTAGGCGCAGGCGATGGTACGTTTCTGGCTGCGCCGTCCTATCCCGTCGGTCTCGGCAGTGGCCCTGAAGCCATCGTCTCCGTGGATCTGAATCACGATGGGAAACTCGATCTGGTGACACTGAATCCCAATGCCTTCGCGATTCTGCCTGGTCTTGGAGATGGAAGCTTCGGGAGTCCTCTGATCCTTGCCGGTCCCACCGGAATCTACTCCACGCAACTCGCCGTCGCCGATCTGAATGCCGACGGCAATCCCGACCTTGTTGCCATGCAACCAAACGGTTTTGACGTCTATTTGGGAAATGGCGACTTTTCCTTTCAGCCCGCCGTGCCTTACTACTTGGACCTGAGCACGTTTCCCGAAACGATGGTGGTTGGCGACCTGAATGGTGACGGCACGCCCGATATCGTTGCCACTGCCACTTTTCAAGGCTTTGACCTATGGGTGCTACTCGGAAACTCCGACGGTACGTTCCAAGCCCCGCTGCGGTTTCCCTTGATCGCCCAACCCTACCGGGCGATGATCCAGGACGTGAACGGAGATGGTAAAGCCGACTTGGTGATTGCCATTTACAACGGGCTCTCAGTGAAGTTAGGCAACGGCGATGGCACCTTCGGGCCGGAGATTATGTCGTTCGGCGGCGGGGATGGATTCAAAGGCATGCTGCTCTCCGCGGCCGACCTGAATGGCGATGGCAGCCTGGATATCGTACGGTCCGGGGTTTCGGGAGTGGCTGCGTTCCGCGGAAACGGGGACGGAACTTTCGCGCCGCCCGCGTTTGCTAACCCCGTGATTGTTAACGGGCTCTGCTTACTCGACCTCGACCACGACGGCAAAATCGATATCGCCGCAACCTCGGAGGCGGGTGAAGTCTTCGCAATCCCAGGTAACGGAGACGGGTCTTTCGGCGCCGCGTTTCGTTTCGCCGGAGGCATCGCTACTGCCGGCCTCACCACCGGGGACTTCAACGCGGACGGCAAACCGGACATTGCCCTGGCGACCAAGATCAACATTACGGTGCTCACCAACACGACACCATAACGAAGATTCGGACAAAATCATACCATTTTGCATCCACAACACCCTACAGGCGGTTATCTCTAATCCCGATGTGATAATCTGAATCTTGCGCTTGTCGCTATTATGCCCGCTCGAGTGAGCGAGTCCTTTGTACTAAGGACGTACCCTTTCCAGGAAGCGGATCTGATTGTCAGCTTCTTCACCAAGGATCAGGGCAAGCTCCGCGGCGTGGCTAAACGGGCTCGCCGGCCGAAGAGTCCCTTCGGCGCCGGCCTCGAGCGTCTATCGCTGATCAGGGTGACTTACCTGCAGCGGGAGAGCCGGGAACTGGTGAACTTATTCACCAGCGAGTTGATCCGTTCGCCGTTCGAACTTCAGGCGGCTTACGAGACAGGACTCGGGCTCGATTACATCGCCGAGGTGGCGGAACTACTGCTGCCGGAAGGCGAGGCGAACGAAAAGTTTTTCCGCCTGATGCTGGCGGTGATAGGGCACTTGTACCAAAACCCTGTCAATGGATTGTGGCCCGCCGTAACCTATTTCGGCCTGTGGGCCGTACGGCTGTCGGGCTTCCTCCCGGATATCCGGATAGGCCCTGAATCGCGGGAGATTGCGGAAGAAATGCTGACCAAGCACATCGGAGTGCTCGACGACCGGATCTGGTCGCGGGCCATTGCGGCCGACCTCCGCCGTCAATTAAACCGCCTCATCGAAGACCACGTAGAAAACCGCCTGCGCGTGGCGCCGCTCCTTGAATCTTTATAACTGCATGGACTCGTTTCAGCAAACCGTCTTCAAACTCAAACAATACTGGGCAGACCGTGGATGCATCATCCAAGAGCCGCACGACCTGGAAGTGGGCGCCGGCACCATGGCCCCGGAAACCTTCCTTCGTGTGCTGGGCCCCAAGCCTTACCGCGTTGCCTATGTCCAGCCGAGCCGCCGTCCCGCTGACGGCCGTTACGGCGAAAATCCGAACCGGCTCTACAAGCACCAGCAGCTGCAGGTGATCCTGAAGCCCAGTCCGGACGACATCATCGAACAATACCTGGGGAGCCTGGAGGCCATCGGCATCGACCTCCGCAAGCACGACCTGAAGTTCGAAGAGGACAACTGGGAATCGCCAACGCTTGGCGCGTGGGGCATCGGCTGGCAAGTGATGCTGGATGGTCTTGAGATCACCCAGTTCACATACTTCCAGCAGTGCGGCGGCATCGACCTCGATCTGGTTCCGGCCGAACTCACTTACGGTTTGGAGCGCCTGGTCGCCTTTCTGCAGAACAAGACCAGCATCTACGACATCGAATGGGCACCCGGCTTCTCCTACGCCGATGTGCGCTTCGCCGATGAACTGCAGTACTCGGTCTACAACTTCGAACTGGCCGACATCGATTCTCTGTGGACCGCCTTCAACTTGCACGAGAAGGAAGCGCAGCGCCTTATCGATCTCTACCCGAAGTATCCCGACAAACAGCGTTTCCCAGTGTTGGCCGCCTATGACCAGGTGCTGAAGTGTTCCAACCTGTTTAACCTGCTGGATGCGCGCGGCGCGATATCAGTGACTGAGCGCGTCGGCATCATTGCCCGCGTACGCAAACTCGCTGTGGGCGTGGCCCATCTCTGGGCGAATCAGAACGCTCCCGCCGAGGTGGCCGCGCAATGAGCGACCTTTCGTTCCTCCTCGAAATCGGTGCTGAAGAGATCCCCGACTGGATGATCCAGCCCGCGCTAAAGCACCTGCGCGATCTTTTTGAAGCAGTAATCGCCGACTACTCTCTGGGCGGCACAGTCGCCTGGGTGGATGGCACTCCGCGCCGCCTCACGCTGCGTGCCGATGGCATCATTGCACGCCAGGCCGACACCGAAGAGACCGTGATGGGTCCGCCAAAATCCGCTGCCTACAAAGACGGCAAGCCCACTGGCGCGCTCACTGGCTTTGCCAAGAAGATGGGCATCGGCGTGGACGAACTACGGATAGAAGCCACTCCCAAGGGCGAGTATCTCGCTTACACGAAGAAGGTGGCCGGCCGTCCCGCGCTGGAGATCCTGGCGGCGGAACTGCCCGGTGTCATAACGAAGATTTACTTCCCGAAGGCGATGTACTGGACCGGCAAGGGCGGCATCCGCTTCATCCGGCCCATCCGCTGGATTGTCGCGCTGCTGGGCGATCAAGTAGTCCCGTTTGAGTTAGCCGGTGTGAAGTCGGGTAACACGACGAACGGCCACCGCCGCCTGGGCGTTGCCAATGTACCCGTCACGGTCGATAACTACGAGCAAGAACTGAGTTCCAACTTCGTCCTGCTGCGTGCCGCTGATCGCCGCGCCAAGATTGAAGCGGAGATTCACACCGTGCTCGCGGGCACGGGCTTGGTGCATCGCGAAGACGCGTCGCTGTTGGAAACGCTCACCTACCTTACTGAGTTCCCCACGCCAATCCTCGGCGGCTTCGATCCGTCGTATCTGGAATTGCCCGCCGAGGTGCTAGTCACTGTGATGCGGCACCATCAGCGGTACTTCTCGCTGGAAACGCCTGACGGCCGTCTGGCTCCGTTCTTCGTAACAGTAATGAACACCAGCGCCGACCCGGACGGCTTGGTTCGCCAGGGGAACGAACGCGTGCTCCGCGCGCGCTTCAATGACGGCCGGTTCTTTTGGGACTTCGATCAGCAGAAGAAACTCGCCGACCGCGTGGACGACCTGAAGAACGTCACCTTCCAGGCGAAGCTCGGTTCTTATTACGACAAGTCGCAGCGCGTGGTCGCGCTGATCAAAGAGCTTGGCGGCGGGGAAGATGCCCAGCGCGCGGCGTTGCTGGCTAAGTGCGATCTTACTTGCGAAATGGTGAAGGAGTTCACGGAACTGCAGGGCATTGTCGGCGGCCTCTATGCCCGCCATCAGGGCGAAACCGAAGAGGTAGCCCTGGCCATCTACGACCAGTACAAACCGGAGAGCATGGAAGACGCTCTGCCGGGCACCGTGAACGGGCAGTTACTCTCCTTGGCCGACAAACTGGATACGCTGCGCGGCTGTTTCGCCATCGGCTTGATGCCGAGCGGATCCAAAGACCCGTTTGCACTGCGACGCGCGGCCCAGGGCATCGTCCGCATTCTCGCCGAAGGGCAACTGAACATCCCCGTACCCACAGACGGTGAACTGGGCACGTTCTTCCGGGACCGCATCGAATACTACTTCCGCGAAGTCCGTAAGTTCCCTTACGACGAAGTACGCGCCACCATGGGCGCCGGCTTTGCGGACATTAAGGATCTGGCGGCGCGGTTGGAAGCTCTGCATGCCGTCCGTCCGACCGAGAATTTCGAGCCGCTGGCTGCGGGCTTCAAACGCATACAGAATATTCTTCGCCAGGCGCAGTTCGCCCAAGGCGGGCAAGTCGATGAGGCGCTGCTGGAAGCGGGTCCCGAAAGGGATCTTTGGGAGGCCTTCGCCCTGGTGACAGCCGCCAACAAGGTGGAGAGTTCTAACTATCGTCTGGCGCTGGAGGCTATTGCCAATCTTCGCCCCGCGGTGGACACGTTCTTCGACAAGGTCCTGGTGAACTCGCCTGATGCGCGCGTTCGCCAGAACCGTTTGAATTTACTCAGCTCTTTACTTACTGAGTCATCCGCGATCGCCGATTTTTCGGAGATCGTAACTTCCTAATCATCATGCATACCGATCTTTTCAATTTCCAAGGAGAAATAGGAGCCCAATGAAGAAATACGTGTATTCCTTTGGCGCCGGCACAGCCGACGGCGACGGAACAATGAAAGACGTCCTCGGCGGCAAAGGCGCCGGCCTCGCTGAAATGTGCCGGGCCGGTGTGCCCGTGCCTCCCGGTTTTACCGTTTCCACAGAAGTCTGCAATATCTTCTTCGAGAACGACCGCAAAGTACCCGCGGACATTGAGAAGCAGTGCCTGGATTGCCTTGCCATCCTGGAGAAGCGCATGGGCAAGAAACTTGGCGATGCCAAGGACCCGCTGCTGCTCAGCGTGCGTTCCGGCGCGAAGTTTTCCATGCCCGGCATGATGAACACGATTCTCAACCTGGGCTTGAATGACGTCACCACCGAGGGTTTGGCCATCAAGTCGGGCAACGCGCGCTTCGCCTACGATTGCTACCGCCGCTTTATCCAGATGTTCGGTGAAGTCGCCCTCAGCATTGAGATGGAGCACTTCAACCACATCTTCGATGCCCGCAAGCAAAAGGTGAAGGCG
This sequence comes from Bryobacteraceae bacterium, assembly GCA_039934475.1. Lineage (GTDB taxonomy): Bacteria > Acidobacteriota > Terriglobia > Bryobacterales > Bryobacteraceae > JBDTMC01. The sequence continues at coordinate 17,549 of JBDTMC010000063.1, forward strand.
AAACTGGACACCGATCTCACCGCCGACGATTTGAAAGCCGTCATCGTCGACTACAAGAAGCTGGTGAAGAAGGAAACCAAGAAGGACTTCCCGCAAGACGCGAAGGAACAGCTGATCCTGGCGCGCAATGCTGTGTTCGCCTCCTGGTGGAATCCCAAGGCCGGCTACTACCGCAAAATGGAGAAGATCGCCGATAACCTCGGCACCGCCGCCAACGTGCAGGCGATGGTCTTCGGTAACATGGGCGATACCTGCTGCACTGGCGTCGGCTTCACGCGTGACCCCGGTAGCGGCGCGAAGCTGTTCTACGGCGAATTCCTGGTGAACGCGCAGGGCGAAGACGTCGTCGCCGGCATCCGCACCCCGTCCCCCATCAGCGAACTGAAGGACTGGAACGCCGACGTTTACAACAAGCTGGTTGAGATCACTACCAGCCTGGAACACCACTACAAGGACATGCAGGACTTCGAGTTCACCGTTCAGGAGCACACGTTGTACATGCTCCAGACCCGCAATGGCAAGCGCACCGGTTTCGCCGCCGTGAAGGTCGCTCTCGACATGTTCGAAGAAGGCCTCATCGACAAGAAGACGGCTGTTCTGCGCGTGGCTCCTTCCCAACTCGATCAGTTACTGCACCCTATCTTCGACACGGAATCCTTGAAGAAGCTGGTGAAGCTCAGCACCGGCATCGACGCCTCTCCCGGCGCCGCGGTTGGTAAGGTTGCGTTCTCAGCCGATGACGCCGTCATCATGTCGGAAAAGGCGCCTGTCATTCTGCTCCGCAAGGAGACGACTCCGAACGACATTCATGGTATGGACGTCGCCAAGGGCATCCTCACAGCGGTGGGCGGCAAGTCCAGCCACGCGGCCGTTGTGGCCCGCGGCATGGGCCGTCCCTGCGTGGTCGGCGCCGGCGGTATCACCATCAGCGAAGCGAACAAGACTGCCACTGCCAAGGTGGATGGCAAGCTGGTGACGGTGAAGGAAGGCGATTGGCTCTCCATCAACGGCACCACCGGCGACGTCTATGTGGGCCAGGCCCAGACGAAAGATCCGGATCCGAATTCGCCAGTCTTCGCCAAGTTCATGAAGCTGGCAGACGAGTTCCGTGGCAAGTTCGGCGTGCGCGCTAATGCGGACATCCCGCGTGACGCCAAGGCCGCCCGCGCTTTCGGAGCCGAAGGCATCGGCCTCTGCCGCACTGAGCACATGTTCTTCGCCGAAGACCGGCTGCCTCTCGTCCAATCCATGATTTTGGCCGACGACGAGAAGGGCCGCCGGAAGGCGCTGGCCAAGCTCCTCCCGCTACAGCGCAAGGATTTCGCCGGACTATTCACGGCGATGGATGGTTTCCCGGTGGTGATCCGCACCCTGGATCCGCCGCTACACGAGTTCGTCCCCAAGCGCGAAGAGCTGATGGTGGACGTTGCCCTTCTGCCTTACATTGACCTGAAGGCGAAGAAGGAACTGGTGAAGAAGTACGCCACGTTCGGCGCTGAGGTGAAGAATCTCAAGACCGTGCTGCCTGACTTACTGCACCGCATCGAGCAACTGCACGAGTTCAACCCCATGCTGGGCCACCGCGGCTGCCGGCTCGGAATCACTTATCCAGAAATTACTGAGATGCAGGCGCGCGCTATCTTCGAAGCCGTAGTTCAAGTGGCGAAGAAGGGCATCAAGGTGATTCCGGAAGTTATGATCCCGCTCATCGGCGGTGTGAAGGAACTGGAGCACCAGAAGGCGATTGTGAAGAAGATCGCCGACGAAGTGTTGGACAAGGCCGGTCTGAAGAAGCAGAAGTATATGATCGGCACGATGATCGAGATCCCGCGCGCGGCCCTGACGGCCGACGAAGTGGCGAAGGAAGCCGACTTCTTCAGCTTCGGCACCAATGACCTGACCCAGACCACGTGGGGCCTCTCCCGCGACGATTATACGAAGTTCTCAAAGGACTATGAGGACAAGAAGATCTTCAAGGCAGACCCGTTTGGAGTGTTGGACCAGGAAGGCGTAGGCAAGCTGGTGAAGATGGCGGTGGAACTAGGCCGCAAGACCAACCCCGACCTGGAAATCGGAATTTGCGGCGAGCACGGCGGCGAGCCGAGTTCGGTGGAGTTCTGCTACCGGGTAGGGATGGACTACGTCAGCTGCAGCCCGTACCGTGTACCAATCGCCCGGTTGGCAGCGGCGCAGGCCGCGCTGACGTCCGGCGGGGATAAGAGCGGCGAGACGAACCGCACCGCGTAGGTAGGTTCGTTATAAGTTGAGTGAGGCAAACGGCCCGCCCGGAGTGATCCGGGCGGGCCGTTTGTGTTACTTCTTGCTTTGGTCGTATAACACGGCTTCACAGGCTGCCCGCCTATCGGGATGGCAGATTCCGACGGCCACTCTGGCCGCAGACAACACATTTGCCGCCGCTTTATAGTCAAAGAGGCTGCGATTGTGATCGTCGATCGCGCGGACTGCGGCGATTTCGTCGTGTAGTATCCCCATCAGTGTTATAGCAGCCATCTCTTTACCAAACCGACTCACATCCTTACCCTCCAGATACTTGAGTATCGACGGGATCGCCGGCAGTCCGATAGCGGTGAGGCCTCCGAGGCGGGAAACGTCGGCACGGAATGTCCGCGAAAGGGGTACGCGACTTCACTCGGGTCAGCGGGCTCAATGAACGGGAGGTACCTGGCCAGCAGGGGAGCGTACTTGGTATCGCGTAACGTGCCGATTTCCCGCAGAGCATAGTCCACACAAAACGGAAGAGCGGCTGTTTTCTTGTCGAGGTAATCAACTAACTGCGCAACCCGTTCTTTCATCGCGTCGGCGGGCGCGAATTCCGTGCAGCCCGTCGCGCCGGTTTGGGTGAATGCAGTACTCCCGGAGCCGATCAGCAGCAAGAGCAAAAATACCTTGATCCTCATCCGGACGCACTACCGCTTTGGCGAGTCCTCAGCGCCTGTGGCCGCGCGGCCGGCCTGAACGAGTAATCGCAGAGCCCGGTTCACAGATTCCCCATCGGGGAATAGCTCTGCCAGATCAGGGTCAATCAAAACCAGATTCGTACCTGCGCGAGCGTTGGCATAGTATTTGCCGCGGATGCCGCCCTCGAGGGTAGAGAGATCGTATTCCTCTCTCAATTCGTCATTCGGCGCTTTTTCGGATTCCTTCTTCATATTGGCGTCGTTCCGAGCGCGTGGCGTAGCGCGCACTGATAATCCGTACCCGATTCCCGCGCTCGCAATGAGCCACGAATACAATCTGTTCGTCCCTAGTATGGCCTATTGTGACCTCCCGTTGCTCCGATTCGGAATGGTCCGGGTCGGGGTAGGTGATCGCTAAAGGATCCATAAACACTCCCGCGGCCTCCTCGAACGAGATGCGATGCTTTCGTCGATTCAGAGCCGCCTTCCGGCCATCCCACTCGAACGTCACGCCCTCAGTCTAGCGCGTAATAGCCCCAGTGAAACGCGAAAGGCCACGTTTCCAGGTTAGATTGGGAATAACAGACCAGAAATACTGATATAGGCGATATACTGGTGACGCTGGCCAAGTCACGCCAGTAAGGACACCATGAAATCAACTCCGCTCGCAGTTTTGCTCCTGGTAGCCGGGCTCGCAGCCGGCGCCGCGCCAGTCAAGGTCGACGTATCTTGGGACAAGGTGAAGGGACCATGGAAGACCACGGCGACGTTGCAGGTGGTAGTGAATCCGCCGCTGCGGCCGGGATCGCCCATTCATGACCGCGCGTTCGCCGAACTGAAGCGCCTTGGCGCCGACTATGTGCGGTACGTGCCGTGGCTTCCGTATCCACGGCTGGGCGTAGCGGAGTTGGAGCCGCCTACGAAAGAGAAGACGTCGTGGGATTTCACACTCATCGATCCAACGACGCTTGCCTTTCTGAATGCCACCCAGGGGCATTCTGTGATGCTGAACTTCAGCACCATCCCGGCGTGGATGTTCCAGACTCCCCAGCCTGTGCCGTATCCCGATAACCCCGATGAGCCCGTCTGGAACTATACCCAAGGGACTGAGCCGCGTGACCCGTCGCTGAAGGAAATCGGAAACTACTTTGCGCGAGTTGTGGGGTGGTATGTGAACGGCGGGTTCACGGACGAACTCGGGAAGAGACACGAATCAGGGCACCACTTCAAGGTTGACTATTGGGAAGTGTTGAACGAGCCCGATTTCGAGCACCAGACGACGCCGCAGCAGTACACCGCCCGCTACGACGCGGTTGTGGGAGCGGTTCGCAAAGTATCACCGGGGACGAAGTTCGTTGGCATTTCCGTCGCCATCCCCGGCAACACGCCCGATATGTTTGAGTATTTCCTTAATCACAAGAACCATAAACCGGGCATCCCGCTGGACATGATCTCATATCATTTCTACGCCACGCCAGCAGCTGACGAGTCTGAGGCGTCGCAGCAACATACGTTCTTCACACAGGCGGATGGCTTCCTGAATACGGCCCGGTATATCGAATCCATGCGGAAACGGTTATCGCCGGAAACGCGCACCACCATCAATGAAACGGGGTGTATCGCGGCCGACGATATGGATCAGGGGCTACCTGGCCACGTTGTGAAGGCAATTCCGGAGTCATATTGGAACCTCTGCGGGGCTACCTATGCGTATGTATTTGGGAACCTCGCGGAGATGGGCATCGATGTCGTGGGTGAATCGCAGCTCCTCGGATATCCCACTCAGTTTCCGAGTGTCTCGATGCTCGATTGGAACACGGGCGCGCCGAACGCCCGTTTCCGTATCCTTGAGCTGTTGAAGGGCAGTTTCCTTGCGGGTGGGAAGATTGTTGTCACCAACAGCCCGTCGCCCTTCGTCTACACCCTGGCGACGATTCAGGCGACGGGCGAGCGCAAACTGCTACTGGTGAACAAACGCGACCGCGACGTCGACATCACGCTGCCGCGACGCGCCAGCCGCGTGGAGTATGTGGATCAGACGACGAAGGCCGATCCTCCAGCGTCGCAAGCGGTCACCGGCGACGCGCTCACGTTGCATGGCTACAGTGTCGCCGTAGTTACGATGGCGTCAGAACAGCCTATTGAGTCCACGCAAAGTTCTCCAACACGTTGAGCGACGTGAACGCTGAGCCGTTGAACCGAAGGCCAAGCGCGCCAACACCAAAGCCGGAAGTCAGAAACTCGATGTTGCCCCGGATGCCGATGGTGGAAGCCCATTCGTCAGGCAGGGCGAACGCGGCGTGCTCGTAGGGGCCTAATGAAAACTGCTTGGTATCGATGATCTGGCCCGCCTCGTTACGGATGTTCAGCGGGATAACAACGGAGTTGGTTGTGGGATTCGCCATGGCGATGCCTGTGGTGAAGACGGTGTTGTCGAAGGGCAGAACGAAGTGGCTCGCGAATTGATTCACCGAGGGCACTACCGCTTCTTGGGCCTGTCCGCCAGGGTTGAATTGCCGGAATATGGCAAACATCCCGACCGAATCGCTATTGGTCTGCGACAGTAACGCCCACCCCTGAGTTAAGGTCGGGTTGTTTCCCGTGGTACCGAAGGTGGTACTCGCGGCGGTGTCGAGTGATATGGTGAGTCCACTGACGACGCCGACGCCCGCGATGGGCACAAAGAAGTCGTTGCCGTTATCGTCGAGAAAGAGGACGTCGAACGACGTCGCGTGATTCTCCAGATTAACCAATGTAATGGTGGTTTGCCATGAGGCTCCGTCCACGAATTGCGGAATCACTCGATCCCCAGTAAAGACTACGACTCCAGGGCTCCTCGATGCGGCTTGACGCTGCACCGGAGTGCGTTTCGAGAGTGTCTGGAAGTTGGCGCGGGAACCGGCTTGACGGTTGCCCAACCCGGTAACGGTTTGTGCGAAAGAGGATAATCCCAAGCAGAGTGCCAGTGCGGTCATTCGATACTTCATGGGACGACCCTAGCACGTTCGGCTCCAAAAGACTCTTGCTACTCGCTTGGCAGGACGCCGGACGCAAAGTAGTCGCGAATGCGTTCACGGTTCGGCCCCTGCAGCTTCGCGGCTTCGGCGAAGTATCGGACGGCGTCGGCCGCAACCGCGCCATCGCCTAGACGGAAGATCCACGGGACATTAGCGCCCATCAACGTCCGGTCGGTGGATAGTGCGATCAGCGGCACCATCGTCTTTGCGGCAATCTGCCCCGCCAGATGGGCTGCAGCGCGATCCGTTGCAATGAGGCCAATCATTTGCGGCTGGTAGATCAGATTTACTAGTGCGGTGGAAGATTTTCCCCAGGATTCTTCC
>JBDTMC010000064.1:0-23800 GCA_039934475.1 Bryobacteraceae bacterium
GGCGGCTTTGGCGGGCGGGGCGGTTTCGGTGGTCCGGGTGGCGGTGGCCCGATGGGTGGCGGGCGTCGGCCCGGTGGCTTCGGAGGACCGGGAGGGGCACGGCCGGAAGGCTTTGGGAACCGGCGCAACGCGGGGATGAACCAAGTGCACGGCGCGGCCTTTTTTACGATCCGCGATTCGGCTCTCGACGCCCGGCCCTATTCACTCACCGGCCAGACGGTGGATAAAGCCAGTTATACGCAACCGCGCTACGGCCTGACGCTGGGGGGGCCGCTCAAGATTCCGAAGTTGTTTCACAGCGACAAGACGTTCTTCTTTCTGAACTGGACCGGCACTCGCAGCACGAGCCCTTTCAACGCGGTGGCCACCGTTCCTTCGGCGCTGGAACGCGGCGGCGATTTCTCCCGTTCTGTTGCCAATGGTCCTGTCACCATTTACGATCCATTGACCGGTTCTCCGTTCCCGGGTAACGTCATTCCAGTCACCCGTATCGACCCCGCCGCGCAGGGGTTGCTGAAATACTTCCCCAACGCCAATCAGAGCGGCCTTGTGCAGAACTACCAATATGTGACTTCGGTGCCGTCGAATAGTGACAACCTGGGTGTACGGGTGAACCAGACTCTGACGAGCAAGGACCGGCTGGCGGGAGGGTTCAACTACCAACACCGGAGCGGAGAGCGCGCCCAAACCTTTGGCTATCTTGACGACAGCGGCGGCAGTGGATACTCTCTCAACCTCACATGGACGCGCAACATCCGTGCCGGTCTGGTGAATACGGCGCGCGCCAGTCTGAATCGCAACACCAACAGCACGACGCCATTCTTTGCTTTCGGCGACAACGTCGCGGCACTGCTGGGAATCGCGGGAACGTCCACCTCTCCCATCAATTACGGACCTCCCAACATCAGCTTCACCAACTTCGGCACACTCACGGATGCCAGCCCCGTCTCCCGGCATGATCAGACAGTTTCGGTAAACGACAGTCTGCTCATCGTCCATGGGAAGCATAACGTCACCGTCGGCGGCGAATACAAGAGGCAACAGATCAACAGCATCAGCGATACAAACGCGCGCGGCACCTTCGCGTTCTCCGGAATCGCGACCAGCGCCTTTGACGCCAACGGCCAGCCGCTGTCCGGGACGGGCTTCGATTTGGCCGACTTCCTGCTGGGCCGTCCGCAATCGAGTTCCATCCGCTTCGGCAACGCCGACACGTACTTCCGCGCGCCTGGGTATTCGGTGTTCGCCCAGGACGACTGGCGTGTGAAATCGAACCTCTCGCTGAGTCTCGGCCTGCGGTATGAATTCCAGCCGCCGTTCCGCGAGAAATACAATCGGCTGGCGAACCTCGATATCGCGCCGGGTTTCCTCGGCGTGGCGTCTGTGCTTCCGGGCGGGACCGGAGCGTATACGGGGGCCTTTCCCGCTTCCCTCATCGACTCCGATAGGAATAACATCGGACCGCGCCTCGGACTGGCGTGGAAGCCCTACCCGAAGAAAAGCCTGCAAGTGCGGGCAGGATATGGGCTTTATTACAACGGCTCAGTTTACAATCAGGACGCCTTCCGGCTTGCCCAGCAGCCGCCGTTTGCCGAAACGGGAACGGTCACTACCAGCCTCGCAAACGTGCTGACACTCGCTAACGGGTTCGCCGCTACGCCCAGCCAGCAGATCAAGAATACGTATGCGGTGGATCGGGGCTACCGCGTGGGGTACGCGCAAACGTGGTCCGCATCGGTGCAAACGGATCTGCCGCACTCCCTCATTATGGAGGTCGGCTATCTGGGGACGAAGGGTACCCGTCTTGACATCCAGCGCCTGCCGAATCGCGCTGCGCCCGGTTCCGTACTGACGGCGGAGGAACGGCGGCTGATCGGCGATGCGGTGGGTTTTACTTATGACAGTTCCGTTGGCAACTCCATCTACCACGCGGGTCAGGTCCGAGTGACGCGCCGTTTTCGCCGGGGAGCGTCATTCAACACGCTCTACACCTATTCGAAATCCATCGACAACGCTTCCACCATCGGCGGCGGTGGCGCGGTTGTGGTGCAGGACGACACCAATCTCGCCGCCGAGCGTGGGCTCTCCAGCTTCGATCAGCGGCACACGCTTACATCCAGCTTCATGATCACGTCTCCGGTCACCGACAAGGTCAACGGCTGGAAGGGGAGATTGCTGAAGGACTGGACGTTGAGTGGCGGCTTCACGGCCAACTCAGGCACGCCGCTGACGGCGAACGTTCTGGGAAACCAGTCGAATACGGCTGGCTCGGGTTCTGTCGGTAGCGGGCGCGCCGACGCCAGCGGCTTGCCGATTGATGGCGGGCGCTTCTTCGATCTGGCGGCTTTCACTCTGCCGCCTTCCGGCCGGTACGGGGACGCCGCTCGCAATACGATTCCCGGCCCATCGCTTTTCGCCATCAATCTGTCGTTCGGCCGATCGTTCAGCCTCGGCGAACGACGGCGCATTGAGTTTCGTGCCGACTCGACAAACACCACCAACCTGGTGAGTTTCACCCGCCTGGGCACGACGGTGAACGCCTCAGACTACGGTTTACCCACCGCCGCATCGGGAATGCGCACGGTGACGTTGCAGGCGAGGTTCCGATTCTAATGCGAACACTTCTGATCGCCCTCTTGGCCCCCGCTTTGCTCAGCGCGCAAAAGGACCAGACCGCCACCTTTCAGGTTTCCAGCCGCCTCGTCATCGTAAACGTGGGCGTTCGCGACAAATCGGGTAAGGTAGTGGACAATCTCAAGGCGGAAGACTTCACTTTGCTCGAGGACGGCAAGGCGCAGAAGATCGGTGTTTTCGAGTTTCAGCGGATCAGCGGTTCCGCGCCACAGCCCGCCCTTGTGACGCCAACCGGAACCCCAGCCGTGGCTCGCGTCACCGCGATCACACCGTCGAAAGAAGGCCAGATTCGCTATAAGGATCGCCGCCTGCTGGTGCTGTTCTTCGATCTTTCATCGATGCAGCCCGCCGAACAGATCCGCGCGCAGAAGTCCGCTCTCGAATTTCTCGATCACAATCTCACCGAAGCGGATCTCGTCTCGATTATGGTTTTCAGCACCAGGCTGAAGGTGCTGCAGGACTTCACTTCCGACCGCGAGACACTGCGGGAGATCGTGAAGAAGAATCTGCAAATCGGGACTGGCGCGGACGATCCGGGCACTACGGTTTCCGATGACACGGGCGACGACAATAGCTTTCAGGCCGATGAGACCGAGTTCAATATTTTCAATACCGACCGCAAACTGACGGCTCTGGAAGACGCCGCGCGGATGTTGGCTTCGTTGCCGGAGAAGAAAGCGTTGGTTTATTTCTCGAGCGGCATCAGCAAGACCGGGACGGAGAATCAGTCGCAACTGCGGGCCACCGTCAACGCCGCCGTGAGGGCCAACATCTCGTTCTATCCGGTGGACGCGCGCGGGCTAGTCGCCACTGCGCCGGCGGGCGATGCGACGCAGGGTGCGCGAAGCGGCCGTGGACTGTTCACCGGAGGTACCCAACGGGACGCGCGGGCCAGCTTTGAGGATCAGCAGGAGACGCTCACCAGCCTGGCCGCCGATACGGGCGGGAAAGCCTTCATGGATAGCAACGATCTTGCGCTGGGCATTACGAAGGCGCAGGAGGACATCGGCAGCTACTACATACTTGGCTACTACACGTCGAATCCGGCTGAGGATGGACGCTTCCGGCGGGTACAGGTGAAGCTGAACCCCGCGGTGCAAGCGAAGTTGGACTATCGCTCCGGCTACTTCGCGCCGAAGCAATTTAACAAGTTCAACTCCAGCGATAAGGAGAAGCAGTTGGAAGACGCGCTTCTGCTGGGCGATCCAATTACGGACCTGCCGCTCGCTGTGGAAGTGAATTACTTTCGGTTGGCCAAAGGCACTTACTTTGTGCCCATCGCGGTTAAAATCCCAGGTTCCGAGCTGGATTTGGTGAAGCGCCGTGGCGCCGATTCCGCGGAACTCGACTTCATTGGGCAGGTGCGGGATGTGAAGGGCAAGCTGGCTGGGGTGGTGCGCGACAACATTCGCATCACGTTGAAAGGCGAGGCGGCGGGGCAGATTGTCCGCCGGGCCATACTCTACGACAGCGGGTTCACACTGGCGCCGGGAGCGTACAAGCTGAAATTCCTGGCGCGCGAGAACACGACCGGCAAGATGGGGACATTCGAGACAGGCTTCACCATCCCCGATGTGAATACGGAAGACAAGACGCTGCGCACCAGCTCCGTGGTCTGGTCGAATCAGCGCGAGGCGCTGACGGACGCCGTCGGAGCCGCGGAGAAGAACAAGAAGTTGATGGCAGCCAATCCCCTGGTCAGGGACGACCGGAAGTTGCTGCCCAGCATTACTCGTACGTTTCGCAAAGACCAGAATTTGTACGTCTATCTTGAGGTCTACGATTCGGTGGCGAATCCCGCTAACCAGATGCCCGGAGTAAGCGCCAGTCTCAGTTTTTATCGGGGCAACGCGAAGGCATTCCAGACCGAGGCCATCCGCGTCACCCAGCCATTGGCGAAGCGTAATCACGCTCTGCCGCTGGAGTTTCAAGTGCCGCTGGAGAATCTGCCGCCCGGCAATTATACCTGCCAGGTGAACGTGATCGACGAGTTTGGCAAGAAGTTCGCCTTCCCGCGGGCGCGGGTGGCCTTGCTGGCGGACCAGGCCGCGGCCCGCTAAAAGCGCCTACTTCAATTGAAAGACGGTCCCGAAGCCGACCGTGCCGCCGTTACTGGTTGTCCCGTACAGGGCACCGCCAGACGCGATCAGACCCGCGGAGGGATTTGGCCCATCGGGACCGGTGAACCCATACAGGACGTTGAGATTCCAGGCGCCGCTTGCGCCAGGGCTGAGAGCGAAGACGTTGCCGGCTCCGGCGACACCGCCGCCACTGGTGGTTCCGATGAGCGCTTCCTTGCCGGTGAGCAGCAAATCGCTGAACGGTTGGACGTCGTCGATTCCTCCCGTGAAGGGCCGCCAACGAAGGTGGTTCCGTCGAGGACGCCGGAGGCGTCAGGGACGAGGGCGGATTGCGGGTTAACCCCGTCGTTGCCGCCAAGGATGCTGTAGATTGTGGTTACGGGTGGGGACGCGACGTCTGTACGGTTTTTACTCCTCGCATAGCGGAACGAAGTCTCGCACGTCATAATAAAGACATCCCATGATGGCGGAGGAAACTCCGGGGAAGATGGTACCTTTGGGCGATTCGGGAACGCTGAAAGACTTCATTCGACGGGCACGCGGCCGGCTGATCGCAAATCAGGTCTACGAACAGGTGATCCTTGCCCTTGCGGCGGGGTTTGGCGGGCTGATCCTGCTGCTGTTGCTTGGAACGCAGATCATGGATTGGTACTGGCCGGTGTTGCTCGCCACGGCCGCTCTCGGGTTCGGAATTTACCGGCTGCGGGGACGTATTGCGTCGAGCTATGAAACGGCGCAGCGTGTGGACGCGCGACTGGAGTTGAAGGACACTCTTTCCACGGCGCTGTTTTTCGATTTGCATCCGGAAGCCGGTAACAGCCCGCCCGAAGTAAAGCAACTTCAGCTTGAGCACGCCGAACGGTTGGCCGCTACACTCGATCCTGCGGATGCCATCTCCTGGAAGACACCGCGTTCTTCCTACGCGGCCGCGGCACTCGCGCTGGTGGCATTCGGGATGATTGGAGTGCGCTACGGCATCAATCACAACCTGGAACTGCAGAAACCGATCGCGAAGTTCTCATTCGACACGTTCCAGCCGGGCGAGGAAGTGGCGAAAGCGAAGCAGCGGGATCAGGAACGTAAACTCGACCAGCAGTTCCAGCAGATTGGTCTTGCCCTGGACGATGAGGCGAACAAGCCGCGCCAATTCGAAAAGCCGAACGAAACTATTCAGCAATCACCGGACGGCGAAAAGGGTACGGAAACCAAAGTCAGCACGGAGAAGCGCACGGAACGAGGCGATTCGGGCGGGGATCAAAAAGGACAAGACGAAGAAAAAGGGAGTGAGTCGAGCGACGCCAAGCAGCAGGCTTCGAACGGCAACGACGAGAACTCTACCGGCGACCAACCCGGTCAGAAAGCCGACAAGCAAGAGAGCGGCCAGCCGCAGTCCCAGGCGAATCAGAACGAGAACAGCAGCCTGATGGAGAAGATGCGGAACGCCATGGCCAATATGCTGTCGAAGATGAAGATGCAGCCTCAGACGGGGCAAGGGCAGCAGACGGCTTCCACGAGCAAAGGGAGCCTGCAGAACGGCCAGCAGCAGCGCCAGGACGACCGTGGGAAACCGCAGTCGGAAGGCCAGCAGGGGAAACAGCAAGGCCAGCCATCCTCGCAGGCCAAGGGTAGCCAGGAAGGACAGGGCGAGCAACAGGCGCAGCCGGGCGAGGGTCAACAGGGATCGCAATCTTCCGACAAGCCGTCGTCCCAGGATTCCAAGACCGGCATGGGCAAGTCCGATGGAAATAAGGATGTGAAGTTGGCCGAGCAGTTGAAGGCGATGGGGCAGATCTCTGAGATTATCGGCAAGCGGTCACAATCGCTGACCGGAGAGATGATGGTGGAAGTGCCTAGCGGGAAGCAGCAGTTGAAGACGGCCTATACGCAGCGCAATGCCACTCATGCTGAATCCGGGGGCGAGATTCATCGCGACGAAGTGCCGCTGGCGTTACAGCAGTATGTGCAGCAGTATTTCGAAGAGATTCGCAAGACGCCGGCGGCGCCGAAAGGTGCGAAACCGGTAGGCGCCGCGAATTAGCATGATTTAGCGGTAAGAACCCACTCCCTAACGGTCGGGGCTCGGTTAGTCGGGGGGCGGTTGGGGAGTCGGGGAGTAGTGGGGGAGTCGGTGGGCGGTTACCTGCCGCCATCATAAGGGATCGCTCGCTACTTTTTCTCGTTCAGAGCAGGAACCAGGCTTTGCGAAAAGTAGTTCGCTACTTTCGCGTCGTTCCTTACGACTTCCAGGTAAGCGGCCTTCAGCAACTGGTCTTTGCGATTGATCAACTGTTCCCGGATGCGCTGCTGCACATTGGGATCGTTGAGATCGCGCTGTCCGGCCGGTTCCTTCGAAATCAGCTTTAGGATGCGGTAGCCTTCGTTGGTCTTAATGGGCCGTGACGTCTGGTTGGGCGACATCGACATCACCAGCTTCCTCAAATCCGCGTTTGCTTTTTCCAACGCCGATTCGGGGATGAAGCCCAAATCGCCGCCATTCGAAGACGTGCTCGGGTCCTCGGAATAGTTCTGAGCGAGCATGGCAAAATCCTCGCCCTGCTGGATGCGGTTGGCAAGCATCGAAATTTTCTTCGCCGCCTGGTCGTCATTCTGCGCCTTGTCGTTCTTCAGATTGTGAACGTTGGTGTCGGCCGTGGCAGTCACCAGGATCTGGGCGAGGTGCACTTGCGGCTCAGCGAGGTTAAACGCCGATTTGTTGGCGTTGTAGAAATCGGTGATGTCCTTGTCGGTGATGGTGATGCCGGAGGTGATCTCTTTGTTCATCAACTTCTGGATACTAAGGTCGCGCCGCAGCTGCGCCTTCAGATCGTCGACGGTCATCTTGCGCGCATCCAGTTGCTTCTGGAACTCCTCCTGCGTATAGGGGGCCTTCATCTCATTGAACTTGGCGTCTACGTCGGAGTCGGTTGCCATCAATCCCACCTTCTCGGCGCGCTGCAGCATGATTTCGCTGTCGATCAAGATGCGCAGGATCTCCAGCTTCTGACTCTGCATCTGGTCGTCACTGGGCCGCTCCGGCTGGGAATAAAACTGTAACTTGTACTGCTTGTCCAACTCGGAGTAAGGGATAGCGCGGTTGTTGACCATGGCCGCGACATTGGCGGGCGCCGCCGTCTTGCACGAGGTTGACATCATCGCCACACCGGCGGCGGAGGCAAGCAGCAGACAAGAAACACGATTCATCAGGGTTGTTCTCATTGTAGCGGAAGCAGTTGCTGGCAAAACGCCCTAAGCCGCCAGGAACTCAGACAGCTTCTCCCATTCGGGGGCTTCACCAAATCTGGCGCCTCGTTTCTCTGGTTCGATGGCCCGCAATAGTCCGGTGAGCACGCCGCCGGCGCCTACTTCGAGGAAGCGTTCCGCGCCCAGGGCGGCGAGGCGTCGAACGGATTCCGTCCAGCGCACGGGATTCGGCACCTGTTGATATAAGCCCTCGCGAGCTTCCGCCGCGGTGTGAACCTCTACGGCCTGCCAGTTGTTGACCAAGGGTACAGCGAGGTCCCGAAAAGTCACTGCGTTCAAGTCGGCGGCCAGCCGTTGCTGCGCCGGTATCATAAGGGCGCAATGGAACGGCGCGCTGACAGGCAGCAAAATCGCCTTGCGGGCACCAGCGGCCTTGGCCAGTTCAATGGCGCGCTGCACCGCGCCTGAGTTTCCGGCAATCACAATCTGATCCGGGGAATTCAAATTCGCCGCGCTCACGATTTCTCCCTCGGCCGCGGCGGTGAGGACTTCATCGAGCTTCTCCGCGGGCAGGCGCAGCAACGCGGCCATAGCGCCGACGCCCTGCGGGACCGCCTCCTGCATGTACCGCCCGCGATTGCGCACCAGGCGTACCGCATCGAAGAAGTGAAGGGCGCCCGCCGCCACCAGCGCCGAATACTCGCCCAAGCTGTGGCCTGCCACCATGTCCGGTGAGACCCCTTGCTCGCGGAGCACAGCGAACGCCGCGGTGGAAACGGTGAGCAGCGCCGGTTGCGTATTTTCGGTCAGCTTCAGCTGGTCTTCCGGCCCCTCGAAACAGAGTGAGGAGAGACTGAAGCCGAGCGCTTCATCGGCTTCCTCAAAGACCCGGGCCGCCACCGGCCAACGCTCGGCCAGAGACTTTCCCATCCCGGCGAACTGCGATCCTTGTCCTGGAAATAAGAATGCGATTTTGGACATGAAACCCTTATTTTCACCTAACCGCACGGCCTTGCGCCAGTCATATGGCTATGCTGCGCCAAGTTCTCCTTCTCGCAATAATGGCTGTTGGGCTTCCCGGGCAACAACCAACCTTTTCCAATGCCAACCTCCGGACGGCGCCGGCGACGGGAGGTCTTGACGCCTCCATTCGAGCCGCGGCGGCCGGGCAACGTGGCCCGTTGTGGATTGGTTATGCCGTGCCGGCGCAATCGGGAACAGGGGAATCCTGCTGTTGGAATGGTTCCAACCATGGCTGTGGTTTGGAAGACAATCGCGGTTCCACCGTACACAGTGGCGGAGAGAAGGTCCCGGTAAAGCTGGAAGGCCCCAGTCACTATTCGGTTCTCTATCGGGTGGAGGGCGGTTTTGTTGGCCGTCTGGCGGCGTACGCACTGGATTGTCCGATAGACGCGGGCGGCCTTCCGGTAGTGTGGCTGACGGGAGTTACGCCGTCGGAGAGTATTGCGACTCTGGCGCGTTACGCCGTGTCTGCCGATCAAACGAAAGTCGCGAATAGCGCAATCTTCGCTATCGCGATGCACGCCGGCGCCGAGGCGGACGGCGCGCTGGAGCGAATCGCCGCGCCCACTCAGCCGGAAAAGGTTCGTCGTGACGCGCTGTTTTGGCTGGGTATGGCACGGGGCCGCCGCGGTTATGAAGTGGTCAGCCGCGTGGTGCGGGAAGATCCGAGCGATCATGTTCGCGAGCATGCAATTTTCGTCCTCTCCGAAAGCAAAGAACCGGAGGCCATTCCCACCATCATCCGCATCGCTAAGGAAGACAAGAGCGCGCACGTGCGCGGCAAGGCTCTCTTCTGGCTGGCGCAGAAGGCGTCCAAGAAGGCTGGAGCCGCCATTTCCGATTCGATAGCGAATGACCCGGACACTGAGGTGAAAAAGGCGGCCGTGTTCGCGCTGACGCAACTTCCCAACGACGGAGGAGTGCCTGCGCTGATACAGGTCGCGCGCAGTAATGGGAACATGAATGTCCGCAAGCAGGCCATGTTCTGGTTAGGGCAATCCAAAGATCCCCGGGCGCTGCAGTTTATCGAAACCGTGCTGGCGCGATAGTGCGGCGGTGGGTCAGGTGGCAGCTTGTTCGGTAGCGGTAGTGAAGCGTGTCAGGATGGACGTCATCAGTCGTTGCAGCTCGTCCGAATCCACCGGTTTGTGAAGGACGAAAGCCAGGCTCATCGCCAGAGGGGGATCGAAGCCCTCTGTTAGCAGGACGAAAACGGGGACGATGGGACGGACACGCTCAAAGAGCCCCAGCCAATTGAGACCCTGGAGGCGCATGGCCGAAAAGATGACGTCGAACTTCAGGCGCTGTGCGAAGTCCACAGCCTCTTCGGCGTTAACCACGGGCACGACTCGATGGCCCCGTTCTCCGAGCAGCATCACCAGCCGGCGTTGCTCGTTCTCATCGGGTTCCACCAGCAGTATGTTGAGGACGACATCGGGATCGGGCACCGGACTGCCGGCAATTAAGGCAGTACGGCTCTGGGCGACTGGCAATTCGATCTCGTAGCGTGACGCTCCGGCGCCCGGCAGCCGCAATACTCCATTGAAGCTCTGAATGATGCTGCGGCAAATATCCATGCCCAATCCCTCGGTGGCAGTGGCTGGAGGGTCCTGGGCCGCGGGCGAGTTGATCTCTATCAGGGCGTGGCGGGAGAGGCGGCGGGACGTGAGGGAGATCCACTTCACCGGCGCATCGGCCAATGCTCCCTCTATGCGGCGCAACAGGCTAACCAGCACCTGTTCCAGTTGGGCTTCGGAGGCGAGCACCGAGATTGGTTCCATGGATACGGCGAGGCGCCGCTCGATGCCAGTCTGACGCCACTCATTCTCACGCGCTGCCAGAACGCTCTCCAGCATCCGGTTGAGATCTACGGGGCGGGCTTCGGCCTTTTGCCAGGCGAAGTTCGCCAGCCTGGCCACAAGATTAGAGGCGCGGCGCGCTTCGGCAACAATCATTGCCGCCTCCTCAGCTGCTTCGCGCGGCAAGGACCTTGCAGCCAGCACCTCAGCTGTGCGCTGAAGAGTCTCAATCGGCGCGCGCAGATCGGAAACGACATTGGCAATCAAAACGCCAGCCGCGGCCAGCTTCTCCGAACGTGTGAGTTCCTCTTGAATTTGCTGGTGTTCGAGCAATTTGAGCGCTGCGCCTACCTGATTCGCGAGGTGCCGTAGGGCATCCTGTTCGTCTTGTGTGAGCTTGTGTATCCGTCTGTTATGGCGCAGTTCCAGGATTCCAAACAACTCATCATGAGCGAACATAGGTATAAAGATCAGCGCCCGAGCGCCCTGTTCTCCCAGTAGCCGGCGCGAACTGTCGGCATGCGTGTCGGCAATCATCAACAGAGCACGGCTTCTGGCGCAGAGGGCGGCTCCGCTTGGCGGATCCGGCTGATCTTGGACCGAGATTGTCTGCGCCTCCGGTTCATCGGGTGTCGGCACTCTTTCCAGGGTCTGCGCGGCCCGTCTATATAAGTACAGGCGGACGCCGGCGGATCCAACAATGGGCGGAAGGCTCTTCGTGAGCCGGGCTAGAATCTCGGCTGGTGACTGGCTTCCAATCATTTGCTCACCGAGGGCGGTGATCGCACGAAGGAAGGCCCGCAGTTTGTTGATCCGCCGTACACGCAGGAACCAAACGCCGGAAGCGAGCAGAACCGAGATCACGGCAGTGAGGGCCGTGGCCTGGGAGACCGAATCGCCTCCGATCAGCGCGGTGACCGAGGAAACCAAACTGACTACTGCGGCCGCTGAGATGCCAGCCATGAGAATAGCTCCGGATCACAAAAGTCGCGAATAGCCAGATCGACGTCGGGGAATTTCGCGTGGCTTGTTTGTACACCCACCACTCGGGCGCCGGCTGCGCTGGCGGCCGCTGTACCGGTGTAGGAGTCCTCGAAGACGATGCAGTTCTTGGGGTCCATTTGGAGCAAGGCCGCTACCCGCAGGTAGACCTCAGGATGAGGCTTGGGGTTTGCCACCCGATGACCGTCCACAATGGCTTGGAAACAGCCTTCGAGGCCCGCGGCTTCGAGGACAAAAGCGACGTTCGCCGGTTCGGCATTCGTTCCTACGCCAGTGGGAACGTGGGCGGCGTGACGAATAAAATCAACTACGCCCGGCACCATCCGCTGGGAGAGTTCCGGTTTCATCAGCTCACGGTAGAGGCGCTCTTTGGCCGCGCCGTGACGAAAGACTTCTTCGCTGGTGACTTGATCTCCAAACAGGTCTCGAACGAGCTCGTCGTTTCGCCTGCCGTACATTCGCTCTTCCAGATTATCGATAGTAATTCCAAATCCGGCCAAATAAGACACCCACGCTTTAGTATGGACCGGATTAGAGTCGATAATAACTCCGTCCATATCAAAGATCAGCGCAAGTCCTTGAGAGATGATGGGAAGTGCAGACACGTCGCAACGGGATGATACCGCGTGCAGGGGGAACACCGCAAATCACCACGTTTTCAAACGAATATTTCGATATTCCACCTTCATTGGCGGACCGACGTGAACCTGCACTCCGATCAGTCCGTCGGCTGGACGGTTGGGCTGATCGTCATCCAGCACCACCGTCATCAGATGGCCATTCACGATATGAGTGAGAACGTTCCCGCGGATGATCAGGTGGACGCTATTCCAGTCGTCGTTGACAAATCCCGCCATTGGCCCGGCTTCTCCGAATGACGTGAGGAGAATAGGAGGGCGGGTGCCGACAACGCGGGTCATCTGCCCGCGGACGGCAAGAAACAGCCGGCCCTTCTCCTCATAGTTGTTGCCGGTGTATTGCCTGGTGCCGTCGATATCGCATTGGTAGCCGCGCATCGCGAAGCGGTTGGCAGGCGTCACGGGATCGGGCACCAGGGCGCTGCGGTAGTTGATGCCGCTGTTCCCATTCGCGGTAATCCGGAAATCAGCCTTTAGTTCAAAATCGCGGGGACGGCCACCCTTCCACACAACGAAAGTGTTGCTGCGGACAATGGTATCGGGCGTAATTTCGCCGACGAGGGAGCCATTCTCAACCCGCCAATACTTGGAATCACCCTCCCATCCGGTAAGCGATTTCCCGTCGAAGATCGGAGCAAAGCCCGGTTCATCACCCTGGATGGGTTGGGGCCGGTCGCTCTGTTTCGGGACATAGCTTTGGGCGGCAGCCGCGGCCACCGCAAGCAACACACTAAGCACGACGCGCATTGGTTCCTCCAAGAAACGAAAATTGTCCGGCGATCAGTAGCTGCGCCGCGTAATAGGTGAGCCAGATGGCATAACCGGCCGCGGGCAGGGTGGTGATGAAACGGTCCGCTGCCAGCATTGAATCGGACGCCAGGAAGAGCAGGGCTCCGGCGGTGGCAAAAGCTCCTGTACGGAAGCTGCTTGCGGCCATGGTGGATAACGCCGCCACGTAGACGGCGACGGGAATACGCAACGGTCCCAAGGCAGGCCATAGCCAGGCGGTGAATGCCAGTGCGAAGATCGCGATTGCCGCAATCACAGCCCAGGGCGTTCGCCTCACCCCGGCTTTCCAGAAGGCTGCGATATAGGCGATGTGACCGCACAGAAACGCAATCAAGCCGGAGGTGAAGAGCGCCGGACTCGCCTCAAGCAAGGCGTCTCCCACAGCACCGAAGAGTAAACCCGCTACCAGTCTCGGATTCCTGCGGACGAGCAGCGCCAGCACTGCCACGGACAATGCTTTGATGGCCCACCGTCCCGGGAATCCGCCGGAACTCACGGTGGCCGTATACACCAAGCTGCAGAGGGCCGAAATCAGCAGGACGGGGTTCATGAACTGGCCCATTGTACTAAGCCGCTGCAATCGCTCGCGTTATAATTCATCACAGATGGACATCTTTGAGGAGCTGGTGCGCCTGCGCCGCCTGGGCCAAAAATGCGCGGTGGCGACAATCGTTCAAGTGCGCGGCTCCATACCGGGCTATGAGAGTGCCAAGCTACTGGTGCGCGAGGATGGGTCAATGGTGGGCACCATCGGGGGTGGCTGTGTGGAAGCGGAAGTGTGGAACGCAGCGCGTGAAGTGATGGCGGAAGAGAAGCCGCGCAAGTTGAGTTTCAATTTGGGGAACGATGCCGCCTACGATAACGGGCTGATTTGCGGAGGCCAATTGGACGTCTTTGTGGAAGCGATTATCCCGCAGCCGCGCGCCTTCATCTTTGGCGCTGGACACATCTCACGCAGCTTGTCTCAAGTGGCAACCCTGGCGGGTTTTGGAACAGTCGTGATCGATAATCGGGAAGCCTTCGCCAATCGCGAACGATTCCCCGAAGCCGATGAGATTCACGCCGAAGAGTACGAGGATGTTTACCAGAAGCTGACCATCAACTCGTCGAGTTACCTGGTGATTGTGACTCGCGGCCACCGTGACGATATGCGCGTCCTTCGTTGGGCCATTGGCACGCCGGCGCGGTATGTGGCCATGGTTGGCAGCCGCCGCAAGGTGTACGCCATTCTGAAAGAGTTTGAGAAGGAAGGCATCACGCGCGAGAGCCTGGATAGGATCTACGCGCCGATGGGCCTCGAGATCGGCGCCATTACGCCGGAGGAAATTGCGATCTCCGTACTGGCTGAGATGATCGCTGTACGGCGCCAGCCTGACGGCGGCGCATGGCGAAGCCTTTCGAAATCGGTTTTTGCCGAGCAGCCCGAGCGGGCTCTTTCGCAGTGAACGACAGTGGCATGCGCGTAGCGGCAGTGATTCTGGCGGGGGGAGCTTCGCGCCGCATGGGTTCGCCAAAGCCGCTTCTCCGGCTGAATGACGAAACGTTTGCCGATCGCCTGATCCGGGTTCTGGGCGAGGTGTGCCGGCCGATTGTCGTTGTCCTCGGCCACGGAGCAACTGAAATTCTGCCGGGAATCGAACGGCGCGCAGAAGTCCTCATCGCAGTCAATCCGCAGCCGGACCTGGGCCAGCTATCCTCACTACAATGCGGACTCCGCACTCTTACCCAGGAGTACGATGCCGTGATGTTCACGCCGGTGGACTATCCGGCAATCGAAGCGTCCACGGTGGGTGCTTTGGCTGCGGCGATTGAAACCAACGTCATCGCAGTGCCACGCTTCAACGGGCGGCGCGGGCACCCCGTGTGTTTGCGCGCACAACTGGCGGCCGAGATTCTGGCGCTACCTAGGGAAGGGCGCGCCAGTGACGTAATTCACGCTTATCGCGAACAGACGGCTTACGTGGAAGTGAACGACCCGGGCATTGCGAGCGATGTAGACGATCGCGAAAGTTATCAGCGCCTTCTTGCGATGGCGGAGAAGCGATGAAACGGCTGCTGATAGCGGGTGCGGTGCTCTTCTTTGCCATTGCCGCGGCGATTCCGTTTCTCGAAACGGACCGCTTCTCGGGAAGCATTCGGGAAGCACTCGAGCGGACGCTGCATCGCAAGGTGGTGGTGGGCAAGGTCAGCTTTCACCTCATCACCGGGCCGGGTTTTTCGGTAAAGGATGTTGTCATCTACGATGAGCCGGCAGTGAGCCTGGAGCCGCTGGCGTATGTCACGGAACTCGACGTCCGTCTCCATTGGCGTAGCCTGGTTCGCCGCCGCCTGGAACTCAATAGCCTGCGCCTGGTGGAGCCGAGCCTGAATTTGACGCGAGTGCCGGCCGGATACTGGAACTTTCAGCAGTTGCTGCGTGAAACCCTGGGCGATTCACGCGGCGGCGTGCCCAGCATCCAAGTGCGGGGCGGCCGTATTAACTTCAAGTCGGGCACTCTGAAATCGGCCTTCTATATAACCAACGCGGATTTGGATTTGTCGCCCGCTGCCGGGTTCGAAAACCGGTTCCGCCTTCGTTTCACGGGAGAACCTGCACGTACCGATCGAGGCGCGCAGGGCTTTGGCCGGCTGGCGGCGAGCGGCTGGTGGCACTCGCCTCAGTATGGCGAGAGCGAACTCGACATGGATCTGGAAATGGAGCGCAGCGGCATTGCCGACTTGATGACTCTGATTGCCGGCCGCGATATCGGACTTCACGGCGCTATGACCTCCCGCGCGCATCTATCGGGGCGCATGTCATCGCTCGATATCAAAGGGCAGATGCGCCTGTTGGACGTGCACCGCTGGGACCTTCTTCCCACGCGCGCCGCACAATGGCCGCTTTCCTACCGCGGACACCTCGATCTGCTCAGCCAGACGTTGGATCTGGACACGGTGCAGGACGGCGATTCGAAACTGCCTTTTGTCATCCGCGTCCGCGCTGGAGGGTTCTTTTCACAGCCGCGCTGGGCGGTGTCAGCCACTGTGGAGGGCATGCCTGCCGCGTATCTGCGAGAGTTGGCTACCCAGCTTGGAACAGCATCGCCCGAACGACTCGCGCTTGAGGGAAAGATCGATGGCGTGATCGGGTATTCTTCTCTGTCCGGCGCGCAAGGCCAGCTGGTGCTGAAGGACGCGAGCGTGGAATTGCCGGGGGCCGGTGGGCTGAGGGCGGAAACCGCTCATCTCACGGTGAATGGCGACGCCTACCATCTGGAGTCTCCCGAAGTTCGTACGGCCGACGATCAGAGTGCCACTGTTGAGGGCGACTACAACAGGCAAACCGAAGATCTTCAGTTCACAGTCGCCACAAGCGCTCTCTCCAGCAGGTCGATCCAGGCCGCCATCTCGTCGCTCTTTTCCGCGTCGTATCCGCCCGTGCTTCGCGATTGCGACGGCGGTGTTTGGCAGGGCAAGCTTCACTATGACCGGCAAGGGCGGGAGCCTGGCACCTGGACGGGTACGTTTCTCGTGGAAAATACCGACGTCAAAATCGCGGGGTTGACGGGGCCCGTGCATCTTGTCTCGGCGGCGGTGGCGCTGAACGCGGGCATGCTGACGGTGTCGAAAGTGAAAGGCGCGGCTGGAGACACGGCCTTCACAGCGGAATACAAACGTGGTGCCGACAAGACAGACCATCTCCAGATCTCCATCGCCGCGGCCAATGCGACAGACCTGGAGCAATTCCTTGCTCCCTCTCTGCAAAGGAAACAGAGTTTTCTTGCCCGTGCTCTGCGTCGTCCGGCGCCGCTTCCGGAATGGCTCCAGTCGCGCCGTGTCGAAGGTTCCGTAAAGATAGCGTCCTTGAAGTTGGTCGATGCTGAAGTTGCCGGTCTGCGAGGTCAACTGGTGTGGAACGGACCGGTGGTGACAGTCTCGGCTCTTGAAGGCCGGCTGGCGGAGGCTCACGGGAAAGGCACCTTGCACTTGAACCTCCGCGCCGCTGAGCCGCAATACAAGCTGGAGGGCCGTTTGGCCCAGTTTCCCTGGCGCGGCGGCCAGGTGGATGTGGACGGCAGCCTTGAGACTGCAGGACTGGGCACCGATCTTTGGCTGAATCTTACCAGCGCCGGCAGCCTCATCGCACGCTCATTCCAAGCGGGCGGTGACGAGATCAAATCGGTTGTTGGCACGTACGATTTTTCGGTCGTCCGCGGCGCGCCAAGGTTTCAGATGACGGATATCGAACTCGTCCAGGGCCAGGACACCTATTCGGGCCAGGGCGGCACACAGACCGACGGCCGCTTACAGTTTGAACTGGCTAGTGGACACCAAAAAATGCGTCTGGCCGGAACGCTCTCGCCCTTCCAGGTTGAGATCGCCCGCTGATCTCACTTGTGATAGTTCGGAAAATCCGGCCGTTCGTGTTTCTGCGGGGGATTCTTCTTCAGGCTCTCCATCAGCACCTCCACCGTTTTCTCCAATTGTGGGTCTCGCCCCAGCCGGACAGCGGCCGGATCTTGCTCCACTTCGATATCGGGCGTGACGCCGTGGTTCTCTACGTCCCACTGCTTCTCAGTGTTATAGAACGCCAGGTTTGGCGCAGTCACTTGTCCGCCATCGGCCAATTGGGGGAATCCAAAAATGCCTACCAGCCCGCCCCACGTGCGCTTTCCGATGAGCGGTCCAATCTTCAGCTTGCGAAACATCCAGGGCATGGCATCGCCGCCCGACCCCGCATATTCATTCACGATCATCGCCTTCGGTCCGAAGATGCCGTTCATGGGCGTTGTAAACGCATGCCCCGCGCGCGTTGTAAAGTAGTTCAGCAGCGGCCGGCGTAGCTGATCCACGATGTAGTCCGCCACAAACCCGCCGCCGTTGAAACGCTCATCCAGCACCATCCCTTCTTTTCCCACCTGTGCGAAGAACCAACGGTTGAAGTTGTTGTAGCCGGCGTTTGAGGTATTCGGCAGGTGCACATAGCCTAGCCGCCCGCCGCTCAACTGATCCACCTTGCGGCGGTTGTCCTCCACCCATGCCATGTAACGCAACTCCCGTTCGTTGGCCACTGGAACCACTGTGACTTCGCGAGCGCCGTCGCCATTCGCGTTCGGCCCCACCTTTAGCACCACGCTCTTATCGGCGGTGGCCTCAAAGAAGCGATACACATCATCGCTATCGCGTACGTCGCGGCCGTTCACGGCCAGCAGGTATTCGCCTGTCTTCACGTTCACGCCGGGCTGAGTCAACGGCGCGCGCAGCGTGGGATTCCAGTTCTCGCCGTCGTAAACACGGGCGAACCTGTAGCGTCCACTGTCGATGGCGTAATCGGCGCCCAGCAATCCCACCGTCACCCGCTTCTGGTCAGGAAACGCACCGCCGCCGACATACATATGGCCGACGGACATCTCACCCAGCATCTCGCCGAAGAGGTAGTTCAGATCGCCGCGGTGACCGATGGCGGCCAGATACTTCGTGTACTTGGTCCGGTAGTCGGCCAGGTTGACTCCATGCAGGTTCGGGTCGTAGAAGAAGTCGCGCTCAATCCGCCAGACCTCGTTATACATTTGGCGCCATTCGGCGGGTGGGTCCACACGGACTTCCATTTGGTCCATCTTCAACTGGCCTTCGCCCGCCTTTGGCGGCGCGCCGATGCCACCTATGGTCCATTTGTCGCCCGTGCGCCACAGCCCCTTCTCACCGTTGAACGCGACGATGAAATCGCGGACGCCATCCAACAACTTCTCCGTCTTGCGGGTTTTTAGATCGAATTTCTGAACAGTAAAGACTTCCGGGCCTTCCGGCGGAAGGGGCGCGCCCTCGAACAAATAGACAACGCCGCTCTTGCCGGCCGACAGCCCCACATACCGCTTGGGCGGCACAGGTAGCGCCAGAATTCGCTGGCCGATGCCGTCAAAGTCGATCCGGACATCTTCCTGCTTCGGTTCTTCCTTCTTGGCGTCGTCTTTCTTCTTCGTGTCGGCAGGCTTCTCCTCGTCGCTCTCCGGCGCCAGCGGCGAAGGGTCAGTGTTCCGCAGCACAGCAACATAGGCACTGCGCACGCCCGTCTGTTCCAAGGACGACATGTCCAGCCAGCCTGTAGTGAGCGCGCGATTGGTACTCGCCGTGAAGTAAATGTACTTGCCGTCCTTGTCAAAAGCGGCATAACGCGCATCACTGAGGCCATCGGAGACCGGGGTAGACTTTGCCTGCTCCAGCGAATACACCGTTACTGCCCGTAGAAAGTTCCGCTGCACCCGTGTGTAGAGGATCCACTTTGAATCGGGCGACCATACCGGATTGAGATCGTCGCGGTCCGGAACATCGTAGTAGTCCGAATCCACTTTCGTCACCTTCTTCGATTCCAGATCGAGGTAGTAGACAGTCACGTTGGCATCGCGGAAGAGTAACTTCTTCCCATCGGGCGACCAGCGCGGGCTGTAGAAGAAAGACTTCCATCCCAAGTCGTACTTCTTTACTTCTCCTGTCCCGTTCTGAGCCGCGACATGGAGTTGATACTCGCCGCTTTCATCGGAGAAATAAGCAATGGACTGGCCATCGGGCGACCATGAGGGTGAACGTTCCGCCACGCCCGGCGTGTTGGTTAGATTGCGGATATCGCCTTTCTCCGCCGGCGCCGTGAGTATCTCGCCGCGCGCTTCAAAAACGGCCCGCACGCCGTTGGGCGACAGATCGGCGTCGGACACCTTCGTACCTACCTTGTCCATATATGGACGCACGCCCTGCAAATCCCCAGACAACTTGACGGACACTGGCGTTACCTTGCCGGATTTCAGGTCGAACAACTCGATGGCGCCGAAGTGCTCGAGAGCAATGGCGTCAGGTCCCAGCGAGGCGTTCTTGTAATCGAGACCCGTGTTCTTAATCGCCTGCGTCACTTTTCGCGACTTCGTGTCGTAGGCGCAGAGCGTCATCGCGCCGAAGCGGTCCGAAAGGAAGTACACGTTGTCACCGGCCCACATCGGATAGTAGTCGTTGGAATTTTCCCGCGGGATCTTCTCCACTTTGGAGTCCGCCAAGTTTGCTAGCCATATGGGACTGGTGCGGCCCCCCGCATACCGTTTCCAGATGGCGAAAGCCGGGGCCAGCGGGGTGTAGGCAACGCGCTGGCCATCAGGCGACAACGAGGCTAGGTCTCCCATGGGCAACGGCAACTCGGTTGCCGGTCCGCCGTCCACGGGCATCGTATAGAAACGGGCCACATTCACTGGCGTTGCCCTGGCTGAACGGAAGACGATCTTCTTGCCGTCGCGAGTAAAGGCAAGAGGCGTATCGTCGCCCGGATGCCAGGTTAGCCGTTTCGGAACACCGCCCGCCATTGGCACGGTATAGACATCTACATTGCCGTCATAACTGCCGGAGAACGCTATTGTCTCGCCGTCCGTGGAAATCACGGCATTGCTTTCCACGCCCGTTCCCGTGGTCAGGCGCACTGCCTCGCCGCCCGCGCGCGGCACCCTCCAAAGATCGCCCGCGTAGGTAAATACAATCTGTGTCTTCGATACCGCCGGCTTCTGGTAAAGGGTTGGCTCAGTAGTCTGGGACAAAGCAGTAGCGCAGGTGAGGAAGAACGCGGCGGTGAATTTCATACGAATATCAGGGTACACCCTGACGGCTAACCCGGATTCACAATGCGATGCATATCGAGGGACAGCCCGCGCACTCCGGCCTCGCTCAACATGACGTGGATTTGACCTCGGTGATGAGTCTGGTGATTGAACATGTGACCTAGAAGGACGGCCATCGAGTCGTCGAATTCGCGGCCCGCCATGTTGGTGTAATGGAGCGTGGACGCCAGCGTCTCTGCGGTAAGTCTGGCGGTGTACTGTTCGATGCGGAGGTCGTCCTCCCGGCGGGCCTGCGTGAGTGTCGCCAAATCTTCGAACAGCACAGCGTCCAGCTTGGTGATGCCGGAATCGACGCCTTCAAAGCGCCCCATCCAAATCCGGTCGCCCACCATAATGTGATTCAAAGTGCGATGAATACTGCCGAATGAGGCTGCGCCTCGATGGCGGTATTGCGCATCGTCCAACGCCGCACAGGCGGCGTAGATACGTTCATTGGCTACGGTGTTGTAGCGCGCCAGCGTTTGAAAGTACTCGACCATAGTCTCTACAAGGTACCGCATGGGGAACATTTTCCGCGTCACAACCGTATTGACTGTTAGCTAACAAAGTGATATCACTTTAATAGCAGTCAAGGAGACTACGATGATTCGCGAGTTCCAGCGTTCCGCTGTGCCCGGCATGATTGCCTTGGTACTACTCTTGGCGATCGCCGGTGTTTCGATTTGGGGGTTCATCCACTCCGCGCAAGCAGTGGAACGGGGCGAGCGTGCTTTGCAGGTCGCGCTCTGGATGGGTTTCCTCACCGCCGCCTGCATTTGCCTGGCGGGTTTCTTCACTGTCGCCCCTAATCAGGGTATGGTGTTGCAGTTGTTTGGCGAATACAAAGGCACGGTTCGCAAGATGGGCCTTCACTGGGCGAACCCCTTCCTCAGCAAAAAGCGCGTGTCGCTACGCGTCCGGAATTTTGAGACGGCCCATCTGAAAGTGAACGACCACGACGGCAATCCTGTGGAGATCGCAGCCGTGGTGGTTTGGAAAGTAGTGGACACAGCCGAGGCTATGTTCCAGGTGGACAACTATGAGAACTACGTGCACGTGCAAAGCGAATCGGCGCTGCGGAACCTGGCGACTGCTTATCCTTATGACTCCCACGAGGAGACGATCACTTCGCTCCGCGGGCACACCTCGACGGTGGCCGATCATCTGAAGCAGGAAATTCACGACCGCCTGATGGTGGCGGGCGTTGAAGTGGTGGAGGCCCGCATTAGTCACCTTGCCTATGCGGCGGAGATTGCCGCAGTCATGCTGCAACGTCAGCAAGCCGCCGCGATCATCGCCGCCCGCAGCAGAATCGTGGAGGGCGCGGTGGGCATGGTGGAGATGGCGTTGGAGCGTCTGGATGCCCACAAGATGGTGGACCTGGATCCCGACCGGCGGGCGGCCATGGTGAGCAATCTGCTGGTGGTGCTGTGCGGTGAGCGCTCCGTGCAGCCTATCGTGAACACGGGCACAATCTACAACTAATAGGAGAGTAATGGAGGAACGCAAGCCATTTCTGCTACGCATCGACGGACGCACGCTGGACGCGGTGCGCCAATGGGCGGACGATGACTTGCGCAGCCTCAATGGCCAGATAGAGTTTATTCTTCGGAAGGCACTCCAGGAGCGCGGACGGTTGAAGCAAAGGCGCCCGCGCCCGGATGACAAGGGAGCCCGCTAATGCACGTGCATCGGATCGCCGAAGTGATTCAGTAGTTGTTCCGCGCAAGCCTCGCACGCGGATTCCTCTTCCGGATCGCGCGCCTCGCAATGCAGCAATTCCTGGTCATCGAAGGCGAGCGTACGGCCGCAGACCCACTCGCCTTCTACCAGCATATGGATGTGATTAATGTCGGTCACTTAGTCCCCGAATCCGCTACACGATCTCGACAAGTTCAATGTCAAAGATCAGGTCTTTGCCGGCCAGCGGATGATTGCCGTCCAGTGTGACGTTTTCATCGTTCAGGTCCGCCACGCGAACGGGAACACTGGTGCCGTCGTTGCTCTGTAGTTCCAGATGCAGTCCCACCTCGAGTTCCATCCCCGCGGGTACGACGGAGCGCTCTACCTGCACCAGCATCTCCGGGCGATGTGGCCCATAGGCTTCGTCCACCGGAATGCGTTCCGTCTTGCTCTCGCCAGGGCTCATGCCCACGACGGCGCGGTCGAATCCTGCGATGATCTGTCCGCCCCCGATGGTGAATTGCAGGGGGTCCCGTCCTTCCGAAGAATCGAAGACCGTTCCGTCATCCAAATTGCCTGTGTAGTGTACGCGAACGGTGTCTCCGGATTTCGCTTGTGCCATGAATAGCCGCCTCGATTTTCGGCCTTTTCACAGTTTAACCCAGCCGTCCGCTAGGGACGTGTCAGGCGAAACAGTAGCGATCCCGGCACTAACGGCAGGAACTTCTCCGCCCAGCCTCGCCCTATCGCGTCGCGGAGGAAGTGGGCCACTTCGAAGGGACGATGTAACTGCCGCTTTGCCTCAGCGATGCACTCGCTGGACGCTTCTCCCATCGCGGCGCCCGCTCCTGCAATACGTCCGCTCATCATCGCCGACAGCATCCCGGAGCCTGTAAACGGATCGACGAATGAGAGGGCGTCGCCGGCCACGTAGTGATTCGGTTCGGGACGCTCCTGGAATCGATTGCGGAAAGCCAGCGGGCCCACCTTCATCCATTCCATCACCCGCCGTAAGGGAGCTAGCCGTTCGCGCACTTCGGGCACCGTGTCTAACATCTCGTCGATATCGAAGCCGAATTTGGCCAGGTCGCACTCCGGTCCAAGGCCGCAGACATTCGTCAGGCCGCCTTCCACCGGGTTGAGGCCGATGTAGCTGCCGGCGAAAAAGAACAGCTCGACCGCATCCTGGGTGGAGCCTTCAAAGTGCGCTTTGAAGTCTTGCCCGCTTCGTAAAAGCGCCCTGCAAGTACTTGCAGCACCAGTAATTATGGAAACCGTGCCGATTTTGGCGATTGATCCGGGCCGCGAAAAATGTGGCGTCGCGGCTGTTGCTCGCGATG
>JBDTMC010000065.1:0-23698 GCA_039934475.1 Bryobacteraceae bacterium
GGCCGAACGGAGATGTCTTGGCTGCGGTGACATTGATACCGCCCACTACACGGGCTTCGGGCATCACCATTGCCAGCAGGCTAGGATCGGCTGCCGATGCCGCTCCGGCTGCGAAAATGACGAGGACTGCCGCCCAAGGAGCCTTGCGGCTGAATGAACCTGTCATGGAATACTCCTCTTCTTGCAGGTACGCGCCGGACTCGGTTGAGTTCCCGGATTCTTACGAAATCGCTGCCCGCTACAACCTTAGACGAAGAAAACGGGCAAAATTAACACGTTACGTCGCACTAGCTCAAACCAAAGGGACTTGGCCCTCGATTTCAATTCCGTAGCCTTCCAGTCCCACCAGTTTGCGCGGGTGGTTGGTGAGCAGCCGGATGCGGCGTAGCCCCAGATCAGAGAGAATCTGAGCCCCGACGCCGATCTCATGCTGTAGCAGCCGCTGGCCGTCCGGAGTCTTGTAATGCATAAAGTCGCGGCCGTGGGAGATCAGACGGATGCGGCCCTCGGGATCTTTTATTTCGCGCATGCCCGGGCCGGTTTGATGCAAATACACCAGCACGCCTGCGCCCTCGGCGACGATCATACGCATGGAAGCGTCCAAAAGATTCCTGCATTCGCACTCGGACGAGGCAAAAACATCGCCAAAAACACAGTGGGAATGCACGCGGACCAGGACTGACTCGCGCCCGGCCAGATCGCCGTGCACGAGGGCGAGATGGGATTCCGGATCGATTGAGCTCTTATAGGAAACCGTGCGGAACTCGCCGAATTGATTACGCAGGCAACCCTGACCAACCATGCGTATAAAGCGCTCATTTTGAAGGCGATAGCGAATCAGCTCCGCTACTGAGATCATCTTCAGGTTGTGCGTCGCACAGAATTCGAGCAACTCCGGCACGCGGGCCATTGTGCCGTCTTCATTCATGATCTCGCAGATCACGCCGCCTGGCCTCAGGCCTGCCATGCGCGCCAGATCCACGGCAGCTTCGGTCTGGCCCGCGCGCATCAATGCTCCGCCTTCCCGCGCGCGCAAAGGGAAGACGTGACCAGGACGCGCCAAGTCCTCCGGCCGCGTCCCGGGAAGCATACAAAGCTGGATGGTGAGGGCGCGATCGGCGGCGGAGATACCGGTGGAAACTCCTACCCGGGCATCGATCGATTCACAAAAGGCGGTCCCGAAATTTGACGTATTGTTGGGCGACATTAGCGGCAACTGCAGTGAATCGCACAAATCGGGCGCCAGGGCCAGGCAGATCAGACCTCTGCCGTGAGTCGCCATGAAATTAATGACTTGCGGAGTTGTGAATTCGGCGGCTACCGTGAGGTCGCCCTCATTCTCACGGTCTTCGTCGTCCACCACTACCAGCATGCGGCCGGCGCGAAATTCTTCAAGAGCCTCAGGGATTGATACGAACGCCATACACCAGTTCCACTATAGCGCCTAGGCTCCTTAGCCCAGTGCTTGTGCCAAATCGTCGATGATGTCGCTCACGTCTTCGATACCGACGGACAGCCGCACCAGCCCATCTGTGATGCCCATTCGCTGGCGTTGCTTGGGTGATACGTCGCGGTGCGAGGCAATCGCGGGATAGAGCGCCATCGTGTGGACGTCGCCCAATGAGGTTGCCCGTACAATCATCTTCAACCTGTCCATGAAAGCGAAGACTTCGGCGCGCCCGGCGTCCTTCAATTCAAAGCTGACCATTGCTCCAAACAGGCCTTGCGGGAACATCTCGGCGATGGTTCTGGCGTCCGGATGCGCCGGATCGCCGGGGAAGTACACTCGTGAGATCTGCGGATGGGTAGCTATGAATTGCGCCACGCGGCAGGCGTTGTTGCATTGCCGTTCCACGCGCAGCGGGAAAGTTTTCACGCCGCGCATGGTGAGGTAAGACTCAAAGGGACCAAGCACCGGCCCATAGGTGCGCGAGAGCGATTTCACGATCGGGGCGTGGTCCGCATCCGACACCACCAACCCGCCAAGCACGTCGCCGTGTCCTGCCAGATACTTCGTCGCACTGTGCACCGCCATGGCGGCGCCTAGGTCGAGCGGGCGCACCAGCAGCGGCGTTGCGAAGGTGTTGTCCACGATCAGCGCGCCGCCGACTGCCCTCGTCAGTTCCGCCACTTTGGACACATGGCCGACGCGGAGCAGTGGGTTGGAAATGGTTTCCATCACCACACAACCGGGCTTTTCCGCGGCGATTGCCGTCCGCACCGCGTCCAGGTCGCAGATGTCGACGAAACGGACTTCGACCCCGAACGGCGCCATCACGTTCATCATCAGCTTGATGGTGGCGCCATAGAGGGCGTCGGCGGCCACGATTGACTTGCGTCGATCCAGCAGCGCCGCTGTGATGGCTACTTGTAGCGCCGACATACCGGAAGCGCAGGCCAACGCGCCGGCACCGCCCTCCAGTTCCGATACCAGTTCCTCCAGCGCGAAATTCGTCGGATTGTCGTACCGGGCGTAGCAGAAGCCGGGCGCCTCAACCCCTAAGATCTGATCCAATTCCTCGGTGGTGTCAGCGATAAAACTCGACGAGGAATAGATGGGAGTGGTAACAGGCACCTGGCCTATGGGCTTGCGGCGGTCACCCGCATGAACGGCTCTCGATTGGATCTTCAACTTGTCCTACTTCCTCTTCCAGCGGACGCCGTCCTTGGTGTCTTCCAGCACGACGCCGCGGTCCAGCAGGTCCTTTCTGATTTCATCCGCGCGGCCGAAATTCTTCGCCTTCTTGGCGGCAGTTCGCTCGCCGATCAGCCTTTCAATCTCCGCCTCGGGCAGAGAACCTTCGTCGACGTCGGGCCGCAGGACATCGAAGACTGAGTCGAAGCGCGCCAGCAATCCCACAGCCTCCTCCACGTTGCCGCGCAGGAATTCGCCGCCGTCGATGGCCGTATTGCAGTCGCGAATGTATTCGAATACCGCGGCCAGAGCTTCGGCCGTATTCAGATCGTCGTCAAGAGCCTCGTCGAACTGCCGCAGCGCCAGCTTCGTCCGTTCGCTCACCCTTTCACTCGCGCCGTCGGCGAACTTTGCGGTTTTGAGGCGCAGTTCGAAATCGCGAAGGCGCTGGATGGAGGTCTTGGCCGCTTTAAGGCCCTCGAAGGTGAAGTTCAGTTTCTTCCGGTAGGGGACCGAAGCGAGCAAGTAGCGCACCGTGTCGGCCTGATAACCCATTGCCAGCAAGTCTCGCAGAGTGTAGAAGTTGCCCAGAGATTTGGACATCTTCTGGCCCTCCACCATGAGATGCTCGGCATGCAGCCAGAAACGGGCAAACGGCTTGCCGGTCAGCGCCTCCGATTGTGCAATTTCGTTCTCATGATGCGGAAACGTGAGATCGACGCCGCCGGTGTGAATGTCGAGGGTTTCCCCGAGGTATTTCATCGCCATCACGGAGCATTCGATGTGCCAGCCCGGCCGTCCCGGGCCTACTGGCGAGTCCCAGTAGGGTTCGCCATCCTTGCGCGCCTTCCAGAGGACGAAATCGCGCGCATCGGCCTTATCGTACTCATCCACGTCCACCCGGGCGCCGGCGCGTATGCCGCTGAAATCGCTGTGCGACAGCTTGCCATACCCCGGAAATTTCGCGATGCGGTAATAGACGCTGCCATCGCTTTCGTAGGTGTAGCCGGTATTTTCCAGCGTCTTTACGGCCTCGCCCATCTCCGCGATATGTTCCGTGGCGCGCACCATCCGCTCGGGACGCTCCAAGCGCAGCATCGTCGAATCTTCCAGAAACGCCTTCTCGTATTCCGCGGTGTATTCCTGGAGGGTTTTGCCCTGCGCCATGGCGTTGCGAATGATCTTGTCCTCGACGTCGGTGATGTTCATCACGTGGTCAAGCACAAAACCCCGCGCCCGGAGCCAGCGGCGCAGCAGGTCCTGAAAGGTGAACGTCCGGAAATTTCCGATGTGGACGTAGTGATAGACGGTGGGCCCGCATGTGTACATGCGTACTGTATTTTCATGCAGCGGACGGAACTCTTCCGTCTCCAGCGTCAGCGTGTTGTGTAGCCGCAAGCCCATAGATATGTTTGAATTTCATGGTAGCAAAGCGCTGTATGCCAACATGGAAACAGTGACTGCCGCACGTTTCGAAATTGTAGCCCGCTGCGCGGAGACCGGCGCCCGGGCGGGACTGCTCCATACTCCTCACGGCGTTATTGAGACGCCAATCTTCATGCCGGTAGGCACCCAGGCCAGCGTCAAGGGGATGACACCGCGCGACCTGCAGGAGGATACCGACGCCCCCATCATCCTGGCCAACACGTATCACCTGTTTCTTCGCCCGGGACACGAACTCATTGCCGGGTTAGGTGGATTGCACCGCTTCATGAACTGGCCGCGCGCGATCCTCACCGATTCCGGCGGTTTCCAAGTCTTCAGCCTCGACGGGCTCCGCAAGATCTCTGAAAACGGCGTTCTCTTTCGTTCGCATTTGAACGGCGATGCCCACATGTTCACTCCGGAATCCACGGTGGACGTGCAACTGGCGCTCGGCAGCGACATCATGATGGTGCTGGACGAGTGCCTCGCCTATCCGGCGACCCATGCTGCCGCCTCCGCCTCCACTGATCTCACCGTGCGCTGGGCACGGCGGGCCTTTGCCCACTATCGCGGCCCGAGGGCGGAGCAGTCTGCTCGCCACGCCTTATTCCCCATCGTGCAGGGTTCGATGTACCCCGACTTGCGCCGTCGCTGTGTGAATGATTTGTTGGAGTTAGATGCCGACGGATATGCGATCGGCGGACTTTCGGTGGGTGAACCGCGCGGTTTAAGCCAGGAGATAGTGGAAGTGACCGCGCCACTGCTACCAGCTGACCGGCCGCGCTACGTGATGGGAGTCGGGATGCCCGACGAACTGCCGGAATACGTCGCTCGTGGTGTGGACATGATGGATTGCGTTTTGCCGACACGCAACGCCCGAAACGGCTGCCTGTTCACTTCAGAAGGCCGATTCCTGATCAAACAGGCCCGGTTTCGCGACGACGGCCGTCCCCTCGATGAGCATTGTCAGTGCTATACGTGCCGGAACTTTTCCCGCGCCTATTTGCGCCATCTCTTTCAGGCCGGTGAAATTCTGTTTTCGATGCTCGCTACGCTGCACAATCTTCGGCATTATCTTGACACCATGCGGTCGATGAGGCACGCTATACTTCTTGGGACATTTCCGGCCTACCTGCAGGCTGTGCGCTCCCGGACGGCGGAAGAATCGTAGTACTATTCCTTGCGCCGGTCGTTCTTCCGCCAGGTCATCCAGGTTTTGAATTAAGGTTAAGAGGACCACCGGCCGGTCCTTCCCGAGAGGCGAATTGTGCAATTGAGTTTTCTGCTCCTTCAGGTGGCGGGCTCCAACCCGCTCATGGGCTTCCTGCCCATCCTCCTCATTTTTGCCATCTTCTACTTCCTGCTGTTTCTTCCGATGCAGAAGCAAAAGAAGAATACAGCGAAGATGTTGTCTGAATTGAAGAACGGCGATGCCGTGGTCACCAGCGGCGGTCTGGTGGGTACCGTCACTGAGATCCGGAATGATGATACCCTGATCCTTCGGGTTAAGCCCGGCGACACCAGGCTGCAGATTCTTCGCAGCTCCGTGTCCGCCAAGTGGGATGAGAATAAGCAAGCCTAAGCAAACGAGTCGCAAATGCAGAGCAATTTGAAATACAAGTGGGGCGTCATCGTCGCCACAATCTTAATATGCCTTTATGGCATTATTGGCCTTCCGAAGAGTCCCTCGGAAGTGGTGGAGAACTGGAACAAGAACATAAAGCTGGGCCTCGATTTAAAAGGCGGCAGCCACCTTGTGCTCCAGGTTCAGGTGCAGGACGCCTTTAAGTCGGACGCCGACAACACGATCGAGAGAATTAAAGAGGATCTTCGCAAGGCGAGCATCAACTATGCTGCTCTCGATCGCAACGATCCGCAGACTTTCGACACCGCCGATCAGATTCAGATCACGGTGAAGGGTGTTCCCTCCGAAAAGTCCGGCGACTTCCGCCGGATCATCACAGACCAGTACACGGCCTGGAACCTGACGCCGGTGAACTCCACCGACTATCGGCTGAACTTCAAGCCGACCGAGGCGCTATCCCTTCGGACTGACACCCTGGAGCGCAGCATGCGGACCATCGAAGGCCGTATCAATTCGCTGGGCTTGACGGAGCCGGTGGTACAGCAGCGCGGCCGCTCCTCCGGTGACGCCGAGATTCTGGTTCAGTTGCCCGGTGTCGACGACCCGGCGCGCATCAAGCAGATCCTCCAGACTGCCGCCTTGCTTGAGTTCTACGAAGTGAAAGACGGACCGTTCCCCGGACAGGATGCCGCCCGTGCCAAGCACGGCGGAGTTTTGCCGCTGAATACGAAGCTGGTGCGCCAGCAAGTTCGCGGAGGCGAGACGTCCGAGGGTTGGTATCTGCTGGCCCGCACTCCCGTCATCTCGGGTCGTGACCTTCGCAACTCGCGACCGGAGCAGGATCAATCGGGAAAATGGGAAACCGGCTTCACTCTAACGCAGGACGCCAAAGGCCGTTTCGGCCGCTTCACGGAAGCCAACATCGGCAACCGGCTGGCCATCGTGATGGATAACCAGGTGCGTAGCGCACCCACTATTCAAGCGCGTATTGAGGACCAAGGCCGCATCACGGGTGCCACCAGCCAACAGGACGCCGCCGACCTGTCCCTGATTCTGCGCTCCGGTTCGTTGCCTGCCTCCATCGTCTATCTGGAAGAACGGACAGTGGGACCGTCGCTTGGCGCCGATTCCATCCAGCAGGGTCTGGTAGCCGGCTTGGCCGGATTGATCGCTGTAGTTGCGGTGATGCTGTTGTACTACAAGAAGAGCGGTATCAATGCCACCATCGCACTAGTACTGAATGCGGTAATTCTGATTGCCGCGCTGGCCTATTTTGACGCAGTCCTCACGCTGCCCGGCATTGCGGGGATCATCCTCACGATCGGTATGGCCGTGGATAGCAACGTCCTGATCTTTGAACGCATCCGAGAAGAGCTCCGCGCCGGCAAGCCGCCGCTGGCAGCAATGGAAGCTGGCTTCAACAAAGCCTTTCTCACCATCATTGACACGCACGTGACCACCGTAGTTTCCTGCGCCTTCCTTTTCATCTTCGGCACCGGGCCGGTGAGAGGGTTCGCGGTGACGCTGGTCATTGGCTTGATAGCCAACGTGTTTACTGCCGTTTTTGTCTCGAGGACGATTTTCGAAACGGAACTGACCGGCACGCGGGAAGCGACGTCTTTGAGTATCTGAGTCGAGTGTGATAGTTTTTTGAATCACGGTTTGGGAACCAGATGAGGGTGGCCGGTGTCTATAACGTTCGAAGCACACCGGCCCGATAGCTTGCATGGAAATTTTTAAGAATACGAAATACGATTTCCTCGGGACGAAGTGGCCGTTCATTATCGCATCGGTCCTGCTTCTGATAGCCGGCTTTATCAGCCTGGCGTTGAAGGGTGGTCCGCGATACGGTATCGACTTCAAGGGCGGAGCCCTGATGTATGTCCGCTTCACGACCGAGCCGCCCGCCGACAGGATACGGGCGGTGCTTTCGGCCAAGATTCCCGGAGAGATCACTGTTCAGCAAACCTCCGGTCAGCCTGAGGTCATTATCTCGACCGAGCTGAAGGACGAAAAACAGCTCGATCAGGCGCGCCGGCAAATGGCCGAGACTCTGGCCGATAATTTTGGGAAGGTTGAAGGCAAACTCGACTTCAATAACTCCGGTAAGCAGGCCGTTGCGGACCGTTTGAGGGACCCGCTGCAAAAGGCTGGGGTACCGCTTTCCGAACAGCAGTTGCAAGACCTGGTAGGTCGTGTGATACAGTACCGCGATACGCCCCCTCGCTCGGGCCTTGTAAAGAGCTTCGACGAGGTGTCTAGCATTCAGGGTGTAACGCCGCAGGTTGTTGCGGCGATGAAGAATGAGATGTACACGTCCCAGTTCGCGATTCGTAGCGTCGAAGTGGTGGGTCCGAAAGTCGGCCGCGAACTGCGCAAGCAGGCGGTGCTCGCTACTTTATACGCGCTAGCGGGCATGCTGGTTTACATTGCATTCCGCTTCGAATGGATTTATGGTGTAGCCGCTGTGATCGCCGTGCTCCACGACACGCTGATCACGGTGGGTTTGTTCTCGATGTTTAACGAAGAGATCTCGCTGACCGTGATTGCGGCCTTGTTGACGCTGGTCGGGTATTCGATGAACGATACAATCGTCATCTTCGACCGCATCCGCGAGAATCTCAAGTTGCATCGCCGTGAAGATCTGACCACGGTGATCAATGGTGCTATCAACCAGACGTTAAGCCGGACTATTATGACCTCCGGCCTGACGTTTCTGACGGCCGTATCGCTGTTTTTATTCGGCGGGCCGGTGTTGAGAGGTTTCTCCTTCGGGTTGGTGGTGGGCATTCTGGTGGGCACGTACTCGTCCATCTTTGTTGCCAGTCCAATCCTGGTTTTCTGGCAGGACTATTCGGACAAGCGGCGGCGGAGAAGTCCGATACCCGTCGCGCCCGCAAAAGATGCTCCGAGGCGGCCTTCAGTGAAGGCGGTCAAATGACCGTTACGACGTTTTGATATGACTCTGCCGGCGGATCGTAGGACACTGCGGCTGTGGTACTCCGTGAGTGGACTCCGTCAATCGGCGCGGAAAGGACTAGCGTAATGTTCGAACAAACCTTCGTGGAAGGGACAGGCAAAACCAATAAGCCGTGGTCGGTTCTGGTCTCGACCGGCATCCAGATCGGATTGGTAGCGTTGATTATCATAATCCCGCTACTGAACCCCGATGTGCTGCCTAAGAACCAACTTTCCAGTTTATTGATTGCCCCTCCTCCTCCACCCCCTCCTCCTCCCCCGCCGGCCGCGGCTCCCATAAAAGTAGTCAAGGTGATCCCGCGCCAGTTTGACGCCGGCCGATTGATGGCTCCGAAGGCAATCCCGAAAGAGATCGCGATGATCAAGGAAGACGACATGCCGCCGCCATCCGGTGCGGTGGGTGTCGTGGGCGGCGTCCCGGGCGGCGTGCCCGGAGGTGCGGCCGGCGGTGTCATTGGCGGCATCATCGGTGGCATTCCCTCAGCGGCTCCTCCGCCTCCGCCGGTGAAGGAAGCGCCCAAGCCCGTTACCCCGCAGCGTATACGTGTGGGTGGCAACGTGCAGTCTGCCAAGCTGATCCGCCAGCCCAAACCGTCTTACCCTCCGCTGGCTAAGCAGGCGCGCATTCAGGGTACCGTGCGGTTCAATGCCATCATTGGCAAAGACGGCACAATTCAGAATTTGACTCTCGTCAGCGGTCACCCTCTTCTGGTGCCGTCCGCTACCGATGCCGTCAAGCAATGGGTCTACCAGCCGACACTTCTGAATGGAGAGCCGGTAGAGGTAGTCACGCAGATCGACGTGAACTTCACGTTGAGCCAGTAGGTTAGTAGCAGTCAGTTCGCAGAGTTTAGTCAGATAAATCAACTCGCAGGAGAATATAAATGTACCTTCAGCTACAAGTTTGGGCCATGATGCTGCTCCAAGAGGGTGGCGGGGCCGCCCCGGTTAGTTTCGACCCCCGGCAGATGTGGGCTAGCATGACCTGGATGGGCCGCGGAGTCGTCATCATCCTCTTCATCATGTCCGCCTGGTCCATCGGCGTCATGATTGACCGCCTTATTGCCTTCGGCGCTGCCCGCAAGCAGAGCCGTATGTTCGCCCCCGCGGTTGCCGGCGCGTTGCGCGAAGGCAAACTCGACGAGGCTATCAAAATTGCCGACCGCTATAAGAAGAGCCATCTTGCTAAGGTCGTCGTTTCTGGTCTGCAGGAGTTCCGCGCCCACCAGATGAGCAGTGAGATCGCAGGCGAAGAGATTGAAGCCAGCAAGCGCGCCCTGGACCGTGCCGAAGCCATTGTGCACGCCGAATTGAAGCGCGGCATCAGCAGCCTGGCGACCATCGGTTCCACCGCCCCGTTCGTCGGACTGTTCGGAACGGTCGTCGGTATCATTAACGCATTCAAAGGCATCGCGACGGAAAAGACGGCCGGTCTTGGCGCCGTGTCTGCCGGTATCGCCGAAGCGTTGACCACCACCGCCGTCGGTTTGATCGTGGCTGTGCCCGCGGTGTGGATGTTCAACTACTTCACCAACCGCATGGAAGGCTTCGACGTCGAGATGGGGAACTCCAGTTCCGAATTGATCGACTACTTTATCAAGCGCTCCCAGCGCGCCGCTGCTGGCAAGTAGTTACTGTCCGAGCTCTGCGAGTTGAGGTAAGGCCGTGGGACTGGGCTTCACCCGGTCTCCGGCTTGACCAAAGCAGCCGGGGCGAAAGGAGAGCGACATGAAAGATAAAGCTAAAGAAAAAAAGAAGCAGAGACTGCAGGGTGTCGTAGCCGACATCAACGTCACTCCGATGGTGGACATCATGTTGGTGTTGCTCATCATCTTCATCGTCATCACGCCCATGTTATCCAAGGGCGTCAGTGTGGACATGGCGAAGACGAAGAACCCCAGCGAGATGCAGGCCGCTGACAAGGAAGACGCTATCCTGGTTGCGATCACGCGCGAAGGAAAAACGTTCCTTGGTCCCAATCCCATGGCGCCGGACCAGCTTCCGGGCAAGGTGAAGGACATGCTGACTGGCCGCCTCGACCGCACCGTGTACGTGAAGAGCGATGCTCGCGCACGTTACGAGAAGGTCGTCGATGTCATTGACAACCTGCGTTCCGCCGGAGTTGACCAGGTCGGACTGCTCACCGAAGAAACGCAGAAAATAGAGACCAAGCCGGGAGCACCGCCCACCGGTATGTAAATCGGGCCCAGGGTAGTTAGTCCGTCTAAAGAATCGAAAAGGAGCAACCTTATGGGAATGGGAGTTGGTGGGGGCAGCGGGCCTAAATCCGAGATCAACATGACGCCGCTCATCGACGTGCTGCTGGTACTGCTCATTATTTTCATGGTGATTACGCCGCTGAAGCCGAAGGGATTAGATACTCTGGTGCCTCAGCCGCCGCCGCCGAATCAGCCGCAGAATACGGCCAATGATCGCACCGTCGTCATCATCATCAACAAGGACAAGAGCATGATGCTGAACACGGAAGCCACTGATGAGGCCAGCCTTGGCGGACGCCTCGAGGAAATCTTTAAGACCCGCGCCGAGCGCGTTGTCTTTGTGAAGGGTGACCCTGATCTTGAATTTCAGTCTGTCGCCCGCGCCATCGACATCGCCAAAGGTGCTGGTATCGATAAAGTCGGCCTGATGACCGCCAAGATGGAGCAGGGCCAGTAGAATAGGGAATCCACGATGAACCGCAACGCTTTACTCGCCCTCACCGCTTTCACGGCGCTCACCGCACTGCTCGGCTCCGGCTGCGAAAAGCTCAAGGCCCGCGACCACCTCAACAAGGGTGTCGCGTCGTTCAAGGGCGCTAAGTATCAGGACGCGGTGGATCACTTCAAGGAGGCCGTGAAGCTCGATCCCACCTATCCCACCGCCCGCCTGTACTTGGCGACGGCCTATATGAATCAGTACATCCCCGGCGCCGATTCCCCTGAGAACAATCAGATGGGACAAGCGGCCGAGGATACCTTTAAGCAAGTTCTCGAAGCCGATCCGAATAACACCCTCGCCCTCGCCTCGCTGGCATCGTTGAAATTCAGCCAGGCACAGGGCATCACTGACCAGGATGCCAAGTTAAGGAAACTGGACGAGGCAAAGGACTGGAATCAGAAGCTCGTCGCCGTGGATCCCAAGAACAAGGAAGCCAACTACAGTCTTGGCGTGATTGCTTGGGCGAAATGGTATCCGGCCTTGATGACGGCGCGCGCGAAGCTGAACATGAAGCCCGACGAACCTGGTCCGCTGAAGGACAAGAAGGTCCGCGAGGAACTGAAGGAGAAATACGGCGCCATGGTCGATGACGGTATCGCAAGCCTGCAACGGGCGATCGATATCGATAAGGAATATGACGACGCCATGGCTTACATGAACCTTCTCATTCGTGAGAAGGCGGATTTAGTCGACAACTCCGACGAGTATAAGAGGATGGTGGAATCTGCCGATAATTGGGTTTCGAAGGCGCTCGAGACCAAGAAGATTAAGGCATCACGTACGCCCGGCATGCCTTCGGGCGGTTCGCAGTAAACTCCTTCCATTGACACCTCCTCCGGCCGGGTTCGCAAGAGCCCGGCCGGTGTTCTATTTAAGCCAGCCGTTTTGCCTTCTGCTCGTAAAGTGGATACCCTTAAAGTGAACCCGATGTCTCCCAAGCCGAGTGAAGTGTCTGTTGGTGGAGCCCTTTCGGCGCACGCAGCGACTGCCGCTCGTCTCGCAATCCTTGAAGACCTCTACGGCGAATTGGCGAAGAGGGTTTTGCAGTCCCGTCCCAAGGAAGATCTCGCCAATCTTCGCAAGGCTTTCGAGTTCGCCACGGAACGTCACGGTCTGCAGTTACGCAAGTCGGGTGAGCCATACATGGTTCATCCACTCCACGTGGCTCTGATTCTGGCCGACATGCAAATGGATCCGGTGTGCCTGCAAACCGGACTTCTACATGACGTCCTCGAAGATACTAAAACCACCGCAGACGAGTTGAGGCGCCTGTTCGGCGAGGAGGTAGCTCGCTGCGTGGATGGCGTCACCAA
This sequence comes from Bryobacteraceae bacterium, assembly GCA_039934475.1. Classification (GTDB taxonomy): domain Bacteria; phylum Acidobacteriota; class Terriglobia; order Bryobacterales; family Bryobacteraceae; genus JBDTMC01. The sequence continues at coordinate 12,656 of JBDTMC010000065.1, forward strand.
GCTCTCTAAACTGCACATCTATTCGCGTGAGGAGCGCCAGGCCGAGACCCTTCGCAAGATGCTGCTGGCCATGGTCACCGACATCCGCGTGATCCTGGTCAAGCTCGCCGACCGCCTCCACAATGTGCGCACCCTCGGCAATTTGACCCGCGACCGCCAGGAAGCCATTGCCCTGGAGACGCTCGAAATCTATGCCCCCATCGCACACCGTCTCGGGATGGGCAAGATCCGCGGTGAGCTCGAGGATACGGCCTTCAGCTACCTCGAACCGGAAAGTTACGCCGCCATCTCGAGGGAGATTGAAGGACGGAGGGCCGCCAATGAGGAGTTCCTGAACCTCATTCGCCAGGCCATTGATGCGAAGCTTCGCGAGGAGGGTGTCCCGGCGCGGGTGGATGGGCGCGTAAAGCGTGTCTACTCCATTCACTTGAAGATGAAGCGCCAGAAGATCGGCCTCGATCAGGTGTACGATATCCTCGCCCTCCGCATCATCACGGATTCGGTGAAGAACTGCTATGCGGCGCTTGGCGTCATTCACAACGAATGGCACCCCATTCCAGGCCGCATCAAGGACTTCATCGCCATTCCGCGGCCCAATCTCTATCAGAGCCTGCATACGTCGGTTATCGGCCCCGGCGGCGTCAGTTTCGAAGTACAGATCAGGACTGAGGATATGCATCGGCTGGCCGAAGAGGGTATCGCCGCTCATTGGAAGTATAAGGAAGGCAAGAAGGGTCCGGCTGAAGACGACCATCGCGTCGCCTGGTTGCGGCAACTGGTGGAATGGCAGCGTGAGATGCGCGATCCCGCCGAATTCATGTCCACCCTCAAAGTGGATCTCTATCCGGAGGAAGTGTACGCCTTCACCCCGAAGGGCAAGGTGCTGGTGCTGCCTCGCGACGCCACCCCCATCGATTTCGCCTACGCGGTTCATAGCGATGTCGGGGGCACCTGCGTCGGCTCTAAAGTAAACGGCCGTATCGTCCCTCTCAAGTACACTATCCGCAACGGCGACGTAGTTGAGATTCTCACACAACCCGGTCACTTGCCCAGCAAGGACTGGCTTGCCATAGTCAAGACGTCTCGTGCGCGCAACAAGATCAAGCACGTCATCAACACGACAGAGCGAGAGAAGGCGATCGAGATTGGGCAGAAGTATCTCGATAAGGAGGCGCGCCGACTCGGCGTTGGCATTGGCCGCGTCACCAAGACCACGATGGAACATGTGGCCGGCGAGTACGGCTTCAGCAAGATCGAAGATTTGCATGCTGCTCTCGGCTACGGGAAGTATTCGGCTCGGCAGGTCCTACACAAGCTTGCTCCCGATCAGGTAGAAGCCGAGGCGCCGCCTGAGCCGGCGAAACCGCCCACCCCCGGACCCCATCCGGATACAGGCGATACCGGTGACCTTGTAATCAAGGTTAAGGGCATTGACGACGTGTTCGTGTATCGCGCCAAGTGCTGCAATCCGATTCGAGGTGAGTCGATTGTCGGTTATGTTACCCGGGGCAAAGGCGTGGCGGTTCACTCCACCAATTGCACCAACGTCCAGAACCTCATGTATGAGGTGGAGCGCAAGATCGACGTCGAGTGGGCCCGCAGCCAGTCCCAATCCTTCCAGGTGAAAATGATCATCTACACCGATGACCGGCCGGGCATGCTCAACCAGTTGACGTCGGTGCTATTCAACGAGAGCAGTAACATCCGAAGTCTGGAGGCGCGCCCCGACGACAAGCGCGGCGGCGACGGCGCCATCGTCGATATGACCGTTGAGATCCGTGATAAGAAACAACTGGAGCGTGTTGTTGGCGCCATCCGCCGCATCTCCGGCGTACGGGATATTGAAAGAGTTCAATGACAACTGTCCAGCCCGAGCACATCGCGATTTCGAAGTCGAAGGGAATCAAGATCGATTGGTCCGATGGGCATCACAGCGACTTCACTCTTGCGTTGCTGCGCGACGAATGCCCCTGCGCGGGTTGCACCGGGTCGCATGGAACCACGCCACTGAAGACCAACTACTCCGCGGCGCAGCCGGCAAGTCCCTTCCAGATGTACACACCAGTCCCCAAGATTGCGGGTGTTGAAGAAGTGGGCTCCTACGCCATTCGCATTCAGTGGTCAGACGGACACAACACCGGCATTTACACCTGGGACTTCCTGCGCGGCCTCGCTTAAGACTTCCGTTCGACGAGCTTTGTCACCCGCCCGATGGCATCGTCCAGCCGTTGCGGCTTGTCTAACACGCCGCGAAAGAGATCGCCCGTTCGGGTAAAACGCTCCATCGCGTTCCCGAGGTGAAACTGCTTCGGCGACAAACCTTTTTTCACCTCCTCCCACTTCAGGGGTGTAGCCACGGGAGCGCCTTCATACGCGCGTAGCACGTAGGGAGCAGCGATTGTCTTCGACGTCGATATCTGCAAGTAGTCGAAATAGACCCGGCCTTTGCGGCGCTTCGAAACCGTGCGGGGCGTCGTAAATAGATCCGGGGAATCCGCAAACACCAGGTGGAAGAGAACCTCTGCGAATGACCGCACCTGCTCGTAGGTGTAAATCGGCTCCAGCGGGACGTAGACATGCAATCCGTCGCCGCCAGTGGTTTTCGGATAGCCGGCGAGACCTAACTGATCTAACTTCGCTTTAACCAGGAGTGCGGCTTCCACGAGTAAGTCGTACGGTGCGCCCTCGGTAGGGTCAAGATCTACCAAAAGGAAATCCGGGTTCTCCAGCGTGCCGATACGGCTCATCCACGTGTTTTGATCGATGCACCCGAGATTGGTGAGATAGAGCAACGTCGCACGGTTATCCGCCACAACGTAATGGATGTCTTCGATTGGCTCGATTCGAAGCCAGTCCGGGTAGTGCTCCGGCGTATTCTTCTGGAAGAAGTAGGGCTCATGGATTCCGTTTGGATATCGCTTCAGAGAGAGTGGCCGCCCTGCCAGATGCGGTACCAGGATCGAGGCCACCGCGTCGTAGTAGTTCAGAATGTCGCGCTTGTTATAACCCTGTTCCGGGTAGAACACCTTGTCGAGGTTCGTGAACTTCAATCGCTGACCGTCTACCTCTCGTGTCGCTTCTTTCTCAGTCGGCGCCAGCATCGGGCCCACAGGCTCCTGCTCGCTTTCCACGGTCACTTCCTCAGGGTCGACATCCGTCCTCAGTCCGACAAACACAGGCGCCCGCAAACGCCCGTCCTTGGTCCACTCACCGAACTTGATCTCGGCCACTACCTCCGGTTTCACCCACGTGATCTTGCGCCCAATGTCCGGCTTTTCCGGCAAGGGCATCGTGTCGGTAATCAGCGGTTCAAGGCGACGGTAGATCGCCGCAATGGTCTTGTCGTCGAATCCGGTACCAACGTTGCCGGCATATTCCAGGCGTCCATTTCGATGGATGCCCAACACGAGTGAGCCGAAGTATTTGCGTTCGCCATGCGCAAAGCCGGCAATGATGAGTTCCTGCTGATTGGTGATCTTGATCTTCACCCAGCTATCACTGCGCCGCGGCTCGTACTTGCTGTCGGCTCGCTTCGCCATGATGCCTTCCAGGTTGTGCTGCCGCGCCGCTTCCAGCATTTCGGCGCCTCCGGTCTCGAAGTGGTCGGAAAGGTGAATGTGGTCGTGAGGCTTCAATACCTCGGCAAGCAAACGCTTCCGTTCGGTGAGCGTAACAGCGCGCAGGTCGTACCCGTCCAGGTACAACAGATCAAATGCGAATAAGTGAACCGGGGTACTCCGCACCAGATGGGCAATCGTATTTGGGTCGGCGACTGAAATTCGCGGTTGGATCAAACCAAAGCTCGAACGTCCCCCTTTATCTAGAACGGCAATCTCAGCGTCCACAATCGCTGTCTTCGCCTTCAGGTAATGGGGCAGCACGCTCAGTTCCGGATATTGCCGGTCAATCGCATTGCCGCGCCGGGAGACCATGCGAACCTTGCCGTTCTCGACGTAACAGAGGGCTCGCACGCCGTCCCACTTGATCTCGTACACCCAACCTGGACCCACGGGCGCGTGGCGTGCCAGCACCGCAGCCATGGGCGTCACGTCCTGTGGCATCGGTGCTTGCACCGCGCCCTCTGCCGGAGGCCCCGCGGCCTTCGCCTTCTTTGGTTTTTTGGCTGGAGCCAGATTGGCGGCGATCTCGTCCTGCGTGCGACCCGTCAGTACGCTCCGTGCATACTCCTCAATGTCCCACTTCTCGACCGCGTCCTCATCGCGCTTCTTGATGATTAACCACTCATTGCCCTTGCCGCGGCCCTTCATCAGGATGATGGCAAACGTGCCTTTCAGTTTTTCCCCATGCAGCCGGAACTTCAGATCGCCGCGCGCGATTTGCGCCGCGGCAGGATCGTCGCCAATCAGTTCATACGTTCCGTGATCCCACAGCATCACACTGCCGGCGCCGTAGTTGCCCTTGGGGATGTTGCCCTCGAAGTTGCCATAGTCGAGAGGGTGATCTTCCACCATCATGGCGAGGTTCTTCGAAAGCGGTTCCAGGGAGGGACCCTTTGGAACCGCCCACGACTTCAGGACGCCGTCCATCTCCAAACGAAAATCGTAGTGCAGGCGTGTGGCGTCGTGCCGCTGGACAAAGAAACGGCTTCCGGACGCCGCTGGAGCAGATCCGCCCCGTGGCTCTGTTGTGTTTTCGAACTTCCGTTTCTGTTCGTATTCCTTGAGCGACAACTAATACCCTGTAGCTCGAATCCAGAAGCTCTCGGTCCACTTCTTGCCGGCGGGAACGCTCTGTAATTCGGGGTACAGCCCCTGTTGATTGAGATTCATCGCATTCGTCAGACCGGTCATGGGCTCAAAACAGATGAAGTTGCGGCCCGGTGGCGCATAAACGACGGCCACTTGATAGGTAGGGCCGTACACGACTGAAATCTGCTGCGACTTACCCTTCACCCAGAACTCCGCCAGCCCGTCGGCGCCGCGCACCAAGCCGGTAAACACGTCGTCCAGTTGCGATCCACGCATCGACACCGGGTCCGCCAGAGTCACCGGTTCCCGTTTTCCAGTAGGGATCAAAACGTCTGACAACATCACGTGTTCGCGCGCTGCCACGTGAACGGTCCACTCGTCGCGCGGAGCGTCGGTGATTTGAAAATAGGGATGGAAACCGATCGACAGCGGCATCGGGTCCACAGCACGATTCTCGATAGAGGTGACCACCTGCAACTCGCTGCCGTGCAGCCGGTACGTCATCTCGATGACGTGGTTGAACGGAAACTGAGCGAGGTACTTCGGATACTTACCGAAGTCCAAGCGGCTGGTGGCTTCGGCGGAATCGGCGCCAGTCTTCAGGCCAACCACTTCCCATTCCGTGGCGTAGGCCAACAAACCGTGGATGGGTTTGCCGTTGCCGTCGTGCTTGAAGTTGTTCAACTCCGGCTGCAGTTTGAACTTAACGCCGTTAGCGTAGAAGGCGTCTTCGCTCAAGCGGTTTGCCCAAGGCGCAAGAAACGGATTGCCGCCAAAGTTAGGTTTGGCCTTCAAGTCCGCAATCGACGGAGCTGGTTCCCAGAACACCGGCTTCCCATTGACGGTCATCTGGTACGAATTGTTGCCGTAAGAAGGCGCTATGAGCACCTCCGTTTTCGACCCCGCATCATAGAGGCGGATCACATCAATGCCGTCACGCGTGACGCGTTCGGCCGTGTAAGGAGCGGATTCAGCCATGGAGATACTCACACAGAGCAGGGAAGTGAGGACTAGAGTTTTTCTCGCAAATCGAGTTCGGTCTCCTGCTGGCAGCACCAGCACGGGCCGGGGGTGTAACTGCGGATTCCGCATACGTCGCACCAGTATGTCACCATCAGGCGTTTGCCGTCTTTGTGAACGAACATGGCGCGTTTGTAGATAGGATCGACCGTAAATTCGCCGGGTGCAGTGAAGTGTCCCAGCGCCTCGAAATCGGTGCCGGCCAGACGGGTATCTTTCAACGCACCGACGGTGGAGGGATCACCGGCGAGCGCGATCAGACGGCCGTCTTTGGTGCGCAGTGCTGGGCGGCCGGAAGGATCTACCAGTAACGTGCCTACCGCGCTTTCGCTGGACGGTTCTGCGGCGAGAGCAGGCACAGCAATCAGCGCCAAGGCGAACATTCTGCGGCGGGTCAGCTTCTCCATAACACTATTGTGATGCATCCGCATTCCAAAGCGGTGCAGCCCGGAATGATAGAATCCAATCTGAATGGGCCAACAGGTCTCCGTATTCGTCACTTGCATCATCGATCAGCTTTTCCCCAAGGTTGGGCTCGCCATGGCCGACGTTCTCGAACGCCTTGGCTATGATATCGATTTCCCGGAAGCGCAGACTTGCTGCGGTCAACCGGCGTTTAACAGCGGCTACCGGGCAGAGGCCCGCGACGTGGCCCGCCACTTCCTCACCGTCTTTGAGAAGGCCGAGTACATCGTGGTGCCCTCGGGCTCCTGCACGTGCATGGTTTCTCACCATTACACCGATCTCTTCAAAAAAGAACCGGAGTGGCTGGAGAAGGCCCACAAGATGGAACACAAGGTGTGGGAGTTCTCGAAGTTTCTCTTGGAAGTCGCTAAGGTGGAAGACGTTGGCGCCCGGTTCGAAGGCACCGCCACGTACCATGACAGCTGCCACGCCTTGCGCGAAATGGGCGTCAAGAGCGGGCCGCGCCGCCTGCTTGGCAACGTCCGCGGTCTGACCCTCAAAGAGATGGACAAAGCGGAGGAATGTTGCGGCTTTGGCGGCACGTTCTCCGTCAAGTTCGCCGAAGTCTCGGGAGGCATGGCCCGCACCAAGATCGACTCCATATTGCGAACCGGCGCCGACTACGTTGTCTCCATCGATTCCAGTTGCCTTATGCAATTGCAGGGCGCGCTGCACCGCGCCGGAACCTCCGTCCGCACGCTTCACCTGGCCGAAATTCTGGCCAGCCGTTAGATTTGCTATGACAACTACAGAGCCGGCAAAGTTTAAACAGACTCTCGACAACGCCAATTTGCAGCTTGCCATCTACACGGCTACCGGGCGCCTGATGGACAAGCGCAAGAACACCGTCGGCGTTGACACGCTGCCCGAGTATCAGGAACTCCGCACGCAGGCGCACGACATCAAACGCCACACGATGGAGAACCTCGACTACTATCTGGAACTGCTGGAGAAGAACATCGAGGCCCACGGCGGCAAGGTGGTTTGGTGCAAGGACGGCGCCGAAGTGGCCGAGTTTGTCCTCAAGCTCGCTAAGGAACGCGGCTCACGGCTGGTGGTGAAGTCGAAGTCGATGACCACCGAGGAGATCGACCTCAACGAACGGCTGGAAGAGCATCACCTGGAATCGGTAGAGACCGATCTCGGCGAATACATTCTCCAATTACTTCACCAGAAGCCCTATCACATCGTCGCGCCGGCGCTCCATCTGACGCGCTACGACGTCGCCGATGTCTTCACCGAGAAGCTTGGCGTGGAGCGCGAGGTGGTCCCCGAGAACCAGACGAAGATCGCGCGCCACGTGTTGCGCGATAAGTTTCTTGCGGCCGACATCGGCATCTCAGGCGCCAATTTCCTTGTTGCCGATTCCGGCGCCATCGTGCTGGTAGAGAACGAAGGCAATGCGCGGATCACCACTTCGGCGCCGAAGATTCACATCGCGGTTGCCGGCATTGAAAAACTCATCCCGCGCGCTCAGGATCTGCCGACCTTCCTTAAACTCCTGGGACGCAGCGCCACTGGCCAACCGCTGACGGTTTACACTTCCTTCCTTTCCGGGCCGCGGCGCGGCGATGAGATCGACGGCCCGGACGAATTCTACGTCGTACTGCTCGACAACGGGCGAACGAAACTGCTGGCCGACCGCGAGAAGCGTGAGTCGCTGTACTGCATTCGCTGCGGCGCTTGCTTGAACCACTGCCCTGTCTATCGCAAGGTGGGTGGTCACAACTACCCGTGGGTCTATTCCGGACCCATCGGCGCCATCATCACGCCGCAGTTCATGGGCGTGCAGAAGGACTCCTGGCTGCCTTACGCCTCCAGTCTCTGCGGCGCCTGTTACGAGGTCTGCCCGGTAAAGATCAACATCCCCAAACTGCTGTTGGACCTTCGTTCGGACGTTGTGAAGGCGAAGGCGCGCGAGGGTGAAGGGCGTCTGGAAAAGTTCGCCTTCCGCGGATTCGCATGGGTGATGCGGCATCCGAAAATTTACGAAATGTTGGGCCTCATCGGCGGAGCTGTGTTCCCCGCTAGCGACGAACGCGGCTGGATCCGGCATGTGCCCGCGTTGATGAACTACGGTCCTTTGCAAGGTTGGTTGAGCCAGCGCGACCTGCCACCGCCCGCCCCGCGCAGCTTCCGGCAGGAGTGGCGGCTGCGAAAGGGGAAGCAGTAAATGGGCCGCGATAAGATCCTCCATAAGGTACGAACTGCACTCGGGCGCAGCGCCGGTCAGGCGCCGTCCGAAGTCCCGCCCGCTCGTATCTGCCTGCCCGAAATCTCGCTTGAACAGCGGGTTGAATCGTTCGTAAAGGCGCTACAAGCCTTGAACGGAAAGCCGTTTGTCGCCTCTTCCGTTGAGGAAGCTGTAGCCTATACTGAGGCCTTGGCTAAGGGCAAGACCGCCGTCGCTTCCAATTCTCCTTTCTTGAGCGAATGCGGTATCACCAAGCTAGAAGGCGTGAAGAGCGGCTTCACCGATCGCGACGCCTTGCGGGCTCTCTGCGCTACAGCCGATGTCGGCATCTCTAGCGCCGATTTTGCGCTGGCGGACACTGGTTCGCTGGTTATGATTGCCAGTACTGCCGAGGCGCGTCTGATCTCTCTGCTCCCTCCAGTCCATCTCGCCATCATTCCCCGCGAGTGCCTACTGAGCGGTCTCGACGAATTGTTCACAGTGCGGCCTCTTCCGGCCGATACCACCAGTTCAATGGTCCTGATCACTGGCCCAAGCCGCACCGCCGACATCGAGCAAATTCTTGTACGGGGTGTACACGGACCGGGTGAGATACACGTCGTCATTGTGTAAGGCAACGAAAGGACCTCGATGCGCCTACTACTTCCCGGTTCTCTACTTGTGCTCTCCCTTGCCACAATTGCGCCCGCCCAAGTGTTCGAAATCGGCATGTTTGGCGGGCCGAACCGGACTTCCAATAACGAGATTGGTACGATCAGCGCGGACCCGACCACGGGCCAGCTTAAACTCGGTGGCACCTGGAAACTAGGCTTCCGGGCCACTCTAAATTCCGGCCGATTTTTCGGAAACGAATTCGGCTATGCGTACAACCGGACCCAACTGAAGCAACCCGATGTGGAGGATCAAGGGATGGCCATCCACCAGGGCTTCTACAATTTCCTGCTGTACGGGTTGCCCGAAGGGTCCCGTATCCGTCCGTTCGCCACAGGCGGCGTGCACTTCAACAACTACGTGCCGCCGGGGAGTTCCGCCGCCAACGGCGGAGGCAGCACGAAATTCGGTTACAACTACGGCGGCGGTGTGAAGGTAAGGGTATCGAGCCTATTCCTGATTCGCCTCGACGTTCGTCAGTATCAAACCGGCAAGCCCTTCAGCCTGCCGAACCAGAATGGCCTGTTCAAGCAACTTGAAGTAACGGCCGGATTCTCTCTGGCGCTTTAGCCGCTACTCGGGGAAGGGTTGAGCGGGGACGTCGATTGTTTTCCGCTCACCCAGCCCGACCTTGACTGTGACGCTCTTCTCCAGGCTCTGTTTGAAGAGATCTGGATCGGTGATCGCGCCACGTTCAAGGCTCTCCCACGCGAACACCCGATACTCGCCGGGCGCCAACTTGACTTCGAAATGACCGTTCTGATCGGCCCCGCGATTCTCCAGCCGTGACAGATCAATGCTCTCCTCCTTTGGCAACACGGCGACAGTCGCTCCAGAGGCCGGCTTGCCGTCGTCCAACTTCGCCGTGCCGATTACCCTCGCCGCATGGGGAGCGATCACCAGCCGAACCTCCGCCGCGCCCGGGCTGATCTCGATCTCGGGCGCAGACTTGAGCCAATAGTCTCCAGGTAAAAAGTTGGCATTCACTCGATACACGCCCGGTTGTAATCTGACGCTAAACGACCCATCGGACTTTGGCGAAGCGCTTTCCGAACTACTGGTCTCAGCCTTGCCCTCGAAGTTCAAGGAGACATGGCTCAACTCCGGCTTACTGTCGTCATCGGCAACAATCCGGCCGGTAACCTTCACCGGGGCCGACAGTCGCAGGGTTACGTCCTCCAGGTTCTCATTGCCCACTTCGAGTGGCTGGTCGACGCTCAATTGATCGCTTTCAGGGCCCATGAAGGCCCAGACCATGTAACTGCCGGGCGCTACATTTCTCAACACAAACTCACCCGACTTTTTGTCGGCACTTGCGGCCAATCTCGATCCACCGGCATGGCCCGTCCGTGAAGCGAGCGACATCTGCGCTTCGGTTGCTGGAGAACCTTCCGGAGTCAATATCTTCCCCGATATCCGAACGGCTTTGGTGCGCACGAGCCGTATCTCAAGACCGCTCATTTCCTGTCCCGCAACCAAGGTTAGGGGTACAGACTGGCTGGCGTCCCTGGCGTTGGGATAGTAAGTGGTCGCCAACGCGGAACCGGGCACGGACGAAGTTGTCTGAGGGGACCGGTTCAGGGAACCCGGCGCGGCCTCCAGGATCCATTTGCCGGGCGTCAATCCCGCTATGCGAAACTCCCCGATATCATTGACTTGCGTCTGGCCGCCGCTGTACCATTCACCGGCGGGTCCGCCGAAACTCCTGCGCATGGCCCGCAGCGTGCCGTTCGGCGCCGGGTCACCGTCATCATCCAAGATACGACCGGTAAGCACCGCTTGCGGCATCAGCTTGAAGATGAGACCCTTCACTTCCTGCGCGGGTGCGAGCTCGATGGATCCGCCTGCTCCTTTCATCCGTTTCGTGGCAGAGGAGAGAAATCCCTGGCGCTCACACCGGAGGAAGTAGTGACCTGGAGGGATGTCATCCAACTTGAACTTGCCTTCCGGGTCACTTCTAGCGACGAAGGTACCACGACCTGTAAGCGTAATCTCGGCCTTTCG
>JBDTMC010000066.1:0-23695 GCA_039934475.1 Bryobacteraceae bacterium
GTAACCTGAGTGCAGATGAAGTTGGGCAGGCTCTTTGAGTACGCCATCGCGTATTCCCGCGCTTCCTCCAGCGCCTTCTTCTGCTCTTCCGGCGAAGGTGGGGCCATCGGCGGCGGCCCGGCTGGCTTCGGCTTCGGCGCACCGGGCTCCGGCAGTCCGGCACTGGCCTTCTTCAACTCATCCAACGCCTCGGCGGTCTTTGCCCCCGCCCCCATCGACTTGAGTTCAATGATCGCGTCTTCGCTCAGCCGGTTACTGAGCTTGATTCGCTTTAGGTAGGCAGCCACCTGCTTATCTTCGTGGTGCAGTTCGATCGACGATTTCACGAACGCGATGAGCTGATCGACGCTCATGCTCATCTGCGCCAGGCAGAGGTTTGTGCATATCACCAGCAGCCCGACTACTCGCTTCATACTCTTATCTTCCTACTTGCGCCGCCGCACCGCAGGAGCGGTCTGTGGCAGGGCCTTGTTGATTGCGTCATACGCTACCGGCGCCATCAGACGGTAGCCGGAGCCGTTAGGATGAAGACCGTCGTCCGCGTATTCCGGTTTCAAAAATCCCTTCGCGTCAGCGAGGGCCGCAAAGTAATCGGCATAGGTATAGCCGCGCGTCTGGCAGAACGTGCGCAGCCAGTTGTTCAACGCCACCACCCGTGCCGGCGGGCGCATCCGCGACATCTCATACCGAGGGTTTACCGTCTTGTGGTAATCGCTAATCGGAAGAACCGAGGCAAAAATCGGTTTGATCTTGTGCGCCTCCGCGAGGTCGGCAATCATCGTCAAGTGATGCTGAATAGCCAAGTCCGGCACGCCGCGCGCAATATCGTTTGTGCCCGCCAGAATGAATACCGCCGCCGGCTTAAGGTCGATCACGTCTGCTTTCATCCGGCCCAGCATTTGCCCCGTGATCTGCCCGCTGATGCCGCGATTTACAAAGTCGCGGTCGGGGAAGTATTCGTTCAGCCGCCAGCCGTCGGTAATGGAGTCGCCCAGAAAAACAACGCGACCGTTCGGTGTGGCAGGTGCCGGTACGTTCCGGTTGGCCTCCGCATAGCGCTTGTATTCGTCCCAGTCGGCTCCCAACGTGGTCGCCTCTTTCGAATCCAGTACCAGCCGTAGCGCCGACTCGGCCAGTGAATAGTTGACTCGCAACTCCGCTAACTGTCGATCCGCCTCCGCCGGAAAAGGAATGGGTTTCGGCAGCGCCTCGGTCAGCATCAGGAAGACCCGCAGCGCATTTATATAGCCCAATAGCACCCGCGAATCGTCTGTCCGGATATCGGGGCTCTCATAGCTCCGCTTTGCCTGTTTGGCTATCTCCACCAACGGCGCGCCGGCGCGAATCATATCGGGAATCGCGACCGAAACGGATTCCATTAACTGCGCTCCCCGATCGATATGCTTCGGAAACTGCGAAGGTGTAGGGGGCTGCACCGCCTGTGCCAGCAACAGCGCTGGCATCACCAGACCAACGGCCAATCTCAAGTTCGATCCTCTTTCTCTAACTGCAGCGTGACGGTGCCGATATGAAGCTGCAGTTGCACGCGAATTTGCACGGGTAATCTCCGATCGTCGTCGCTCACCCAAATAAACAACCGGCCCTTGCGCTGGTACAGAACATTGTTGAACAGGAACGCCTCATAACGAATCGTCTTGAACGTGCCAAGAGGCGTCGTCACTTGCTCGCGCTCCTGTGCCTCGATGCGGGCCGAAACCAATCTCTTGCCATCGGTGAGAGCCATTTGCGTGGATTGCCCTGGCTCCAACTTCAGCCGCCGCAAAGCCTGCAATCCGCCGAGGACTTCATACGAGCACTCCGGCACAGTCAGTTGCGACGACAGGATCACCTCGTTCTTCACCAGGTCGCGCTCCAGGTAGTTGGCGTGCCGCGCCGGACGGTCGAACTTGATTGTCGTTTCGCGCTTGCGCGTGCCTTCCTGTGCCTGCAGCCAGACGTCGGTGGCGCAGCCCGCTCCTGAGAAATTGGCTACATATCTGTCGTCTACGGGGAAGAGCTTTGAAACGAGGCCGGACGACAACAGGTTCACGCGGGCGTTGTTCGGCGTGTCCTGCGGGGATGAGAAGGTGAGCACCGCATTGCCGGCGCGAATCAACCGCCATTCGATACCGTATTGCAGCCGTACTCCTGCCGAAACATCGGGCGCAGGCGCGGCGGCTGGCTCAGCGCCGCACAGCGTCACTACGGCAACCATGGCGACGGCGAAGCACCGCCTCAGGAACAGGGGACGAAGCATGAATTCAAGAGTGTGACAGATGGCCAAATCAGCTCGCAAGCGGCTTCGCATTAGAATTCGATTGCCTCCAGAATCTCCGAAGGTTTCTTATCGAAGGCTCTGCAAATGGCAAGAAAGCTTTCAATGCTCGGTAAGTGCGCACCGCGCTCAATGGAACTGATCTGCGACACGCTCAACTTGGTAGGTACCGCCAGATCCTTCAGTGACCAGTCCCGTTCTACTCGCAGCATCTTGATCTTGTGTCCCAGGCGCTCCCGCAGGCGGTCCTGCATCGTTTTACCGAGCCCAAACGTCTCAATAGCATTGGCCAGGGTTTGGCGAAGCTGTGCCAGCGAGAACGGTTTCGGTAAGTAATCGAAGACCTTCATCTTGAACGTCGCCCGCATGTCTTCCAGCGACGGATAGCCGGTCACCACGATTACGCAGGTCTCGGGCCAGCGCCCCAGAAACTGCTCCAAAACCTTCTCACCACTGAATTCACCCATCTTCATGTCAAGCAACAGGATGTCCGTCGCTCGTTGTTCAGCCGCACCGAAGAGTCCGTCAGGGTGTCCAAACGTGCGCACCGAATAGGCGCCCTCGTCGCGCAGGAAATCTTCCATATAGGTGCGGAAGTCCGCGTCGTCGTCCAGCACGGCGATGTCCACCAGCGACTCTGATTGCTGCAGAATCGCCTGGGTTCCGTCAGCTGCCATTGACTTGCGCCTCCTCCGCCGCCGGCAGGCAGACTTCCAGCCGTGCGCCACCCTCCGGCCGATTGCTTGCGGCGATGGTGCCGCCATGTTGATGCACGATCCCTTCGGCTACCGTTAGCCCAAGACCCGTCCCTCGCGCATCCAACCTGCTGGTCACAAACGCTTCAAAGATCTCAGGCAAAACATTATCCGGAATGCCCGGACCATCGTCCTCAATACAAATCGTCATCCACTTCCGGCCCTGCTGATAGATGACGGCTGACCGCGCCGTCACGTTCCCGCCTGATTGTACCGCGTGCATCGCGTTGCGCAGCAGATTCACGAACACTTGCACCAGCCTGTCTGGATTCCCGATCACCGCGGCGACGGTGGCAATCTCGTTGTGAAAGTGCACCTCGGCCGCTTTGTCGTCGAAGCCCACCAGCGACCAGCATTCGTCGATCAACGGCCGCACCGCCACCCGTTCTGTCTCCTGCTTTCGCGCCCGCGCGAAGTCCAGCAACCCCTCACTGATCGTCCGCAGCCGCCTCGCCACGCGCATCATCCGTTCCACCCGGTCGCGTGTCGGTTGATCTTTCACCGTCTCCAGCAACTTCTCGATGGAACCGTGAAGCACGGCCATCGGCGTGTTCATCTCGTGTGCGATGCTGGCGCTCATTAATCCCAGGCTCACCAGGCGGTCCTGCTGTTCCAAATTTCTCTTCGCGGTTTCGAGCAGCGCGTTCTTCCGCTCCAGATCCTCTTCCTGATGCCGGAGGTCGGCCACCGTCTGATTCCGCGACCGCATGATCTGGCCGATTTCGTCCTCCAGAATCAGATCCTCAGGGATCAGTTCCGCCTCCCGATCGCCCACATGTGTCGCGGCGTCGGCGGCCAGCATCAAGCGGATAGGACGGTAAACGTACTCCGGCATGATCAATAACTCCAACAGGAACACGGCCAGAAAATACGTCAGCCCGAGCACGCCCAAAAGCGTCCACTTTGCTGTCGATACCAGCACGCCATAAAACCCGCGCGGCAGCCGCAGACGCCGGTAAAAGCTGGAAGACTCTTCTTTGCGATACAGATAGTCGGACGTCTCAGGGTCGGAAAAGGTATGGCCCGGATGTTCTGCCAGCCACCTCACAACTTCAACCGGCATTCCCAATTCTTCAGCCGTCCCTTGCTGGTACTCATAGATCTCCATGCCGGGCACCGCGGGTAGCGGGCGCTCGTCTGAGAACATTTGTGTAACCAGATTGATCTCGCGATCGCGCGCGGCGCCGACGCGAGCCTCGAACAGCGGAATCATCGAAAAGTAGATCGCCGATGCCAGCACCAGGAAGAAGAGGTTGTGAAGCACCATCAATTTCGGCCGGATCTTGAGATCCCCGAAATAGCGGGCTATCTTTGAGGCTTCCGACCGTCGAACCGCATCTGCCGGCGCTGTATTGCTGCCAAACAAGAATTTTTGCTCCTGTTGCGGAAATATTCCGGCTATGATAGAAATTATTCAGGAACCGCAGCCTTTCAGAGGGGCAGCGATCAGCCAATAGTCTGACACGATGTGAACCGGGCCGTAGTGTATACTGCGCCCGCTATGAACTGGGACTGGGATGAGCCTAATCTTTCCGAAGTCTTTTGACAAGTATCTGCGCGTTGGCGCAGGCGTCGCCGGTCTACTGCTCCTTGGGGGCGGTGGTTTGGTCGGCTATCTCCTTACGCCGAAGGTAACCAACATTGGATACTCGCCCACGCAACCCGTGGCCTACAGCCATAAGCTGCACGCGGGCAATATGGGCATGGATTGCCTCTACTGCCACTCCACTGTGGACAAGGCAGCCTACGCTGCCATTCCGGCTACTGAAGTCTGCATGAACTGCCACGAACGGGTGAAGCCCCAAAATCCTGAGATCACCAAGATCCGGGAAAGTTACGCCACGGGCAGCCCTATCCGCTGGGTGAAGATCCATCGTCTACCCGACTACGTCTACTTCAACCACAAGGCCCACGTCACTGTCGGCGTGAGTTGTGTCAGTTGCCACGGTCGAATCGATCAGATGGCCGAAGTGAAGCAGGCGAAGGAACTGACCATGGCATGGTGCCTGGAATGCCATCGTGCTCCGGAAGCCAACATCCGCCCCGTGGAGCTGGTTACGAAGCTGGATTGGAAACCGGATCGCGATCCCGCCGAGATCGGCCGCGAGATCATTGCTGCAAAGCACATTCTTCCTCCCACGAATTGCTCGGGGTGTCATCGATGAGTTCGAATATCAACGGAAAACAGTATTGGCGTAGTCTTGACGAACTGGCGGATTCCCCCAAGTTTCATGAGTGGCTGCACCGCGAGTTCCCTGAGAACGCCTCGGAGATGCTCGACGGCGGTTCCCGTCGCACGATGTTGAAACTAATGGCGGCGTCCTTCGGCCTCGCCGGACTCACCGCCTGCCGCCGGCCTGTGGAACGCATTCTGCCGAACTCCCTGGGTGTGGAAGACTACATTCCCGGCAAGTCGATGTTCTACGCCACCGCGTACACGCAAAACGGATTCGCTTCCGGTTTGCTGGTGGAATGCCACGACGGACGTCCAACGAAGATAGAAGGCAATCCTAAGCATCCTTATAGCCTCGGCGCCGCGTCCGCCCTCGCCCAAGGCTCCTTGTTGAACCTTTACGATCCGGACCGCGCCAAACACGTTATGGAAGGCGCCCGTAAAGCCACTTGGGAAGAGTTCTTCAAGGCCGCTAAGCAGAAACTGGACGCCACTGGCGGCGGCGCTGGCGTTCGCATCCTGACCGAGTCTTCCACGTCGCCCTCGCTGGCTGCGTTGAAGAAGCAAGTGATGACCAAGTACCCACAGGCGAAGTGGGTGGAGTACGAATCGCTCAATCGAGACGAAATAGTCGGCGGCGCGCAGTTGGCCTTTGGACAGCCGCTGGAAACGCACTATCACTTCGACAAAGCCGCGGTCGTGGTTGCCCTGGATTCGGACTTCCTCGGCATCGACGAGCCAACCATTCTTCCGACCAAGCAGTTCTCGAAACGGCGCCGGATTCTTGAATCCTCAGGCGAGATGAACCGGTTGTACGCAGCCGAGTCAGCCTACACCATCACCGGTGCGATGGCCGACCACCGCCTGCGCGCGCGAACTGCAGACATCGGCTTGCTCGCTTCTGCCCTTGCCAAAGAAGTCGGCGTGGGCGGCGAGTTGAAGGTGCTGCAGGGCAACCAGCCGGCATACGCCAAGTGGGTGACGGCTGTGGCGAAAGATCTGAAGGCACATGCCGGCAAGAGCATTGTGGTGGCCGGGCCTAAACAACCCGCCGCCGTCCACGCGCTGATTCACGCCATCAACAAGCAACTAGGCAACTTCGGCGAGACGGTTACGTTCACGAAGCTCGAATCGTCCGAACCGCACGTCAGCGGGCTGAAGACTCTCGCCAATGAGATGGCCGGCAGTCAGGTTCGCGTGCTGTTAATCATCGGGGGCAACCCCGCGTACACGGCGCCCACCGACTTGGATTTCGGCGCCAACATGAAGCGCGTCGACTTCAGCGCTTATTTGGGCGAAGAAGTGAACGAGACCGCGGCCTCGGCCAACTGGGCTCTGCCGAAAACGCATTTCCTCGAAGCTTGGGGTGATGCCCGCGCCATGGATGGCACTGCCACCGTCATGCAGCCGATGATTGAGCCGCTGTACGAAGGCAAGCCGGCGATCGAGGTGCTGGCGCTTCTGGCGGACTTGAAAGACAAGCGGCCTTACGACATCGTCCACAACTACTGGACGGAGCAGTGGTCTGCCGCGGACCGCGAAAGGAAATGGCGCAAAGCTCTCCACGAAGGCACAGTGGAAGGGACGGCTTACGCCGAAGTGAAACCGGCCAGCGTCGCTGCCGCACCCGCTCTTCCGGCCGCTCCTGAGGGTATGGAGGTGGTATTCCGGCCCTCAGCCAGCCTTTACGATGGCCGCTTCGCCAATAATCCATGGCTTCAGGAGACGCCCGATCCCATCACGAAGCTGGTGTGGGATAACGCTGCCATGGTTAGCCCCGCCACTGCCAAATCGCTGAACGTAGTGAACGGCGATGTCCTGACCATTCAGGCGTCGGGTAGGGAAGTAAGCACGCCGGTGATGATCCAGCCGGGTCATGCTGAAAACTCAGTTACTGTGGCGCTGGGTTATGGGCGCACCCGTTGCGGTCATGTTGGCACGGGTGTGGGTCACAACGTCGGTGTCATTCGGACCAGTACCGCGTTTTGGTATGCCATCGGCGCAAAGGTCACAAAGACAAGCGACAGCTATGCGCTGGTAACTACGCAAGAGCACTTCAGCATGGAAGGCCGGCCGCTGGTTCTGGAAGCGGGCCTCGAAGAGTACAAGAAGCATCCTGAATTTGTGAAGGGCGAAGGCGAGCATCAAGAACTGTTCTCGCTGTTTGAAGAGCACAAGTACGACAAGGGCAACCAGTGGGGTATGGTGATTGACCTCAACACCTGCATCGGCTGCAACGCCTGCCTGGTGGCCTGCATCGCGGAGAACAATATCCCGGTAGTCGGCAAGGCCGGCGTGGCCAAGGGCCGCGAAATGCATTGGATACGCCTTGATCGCTACTATGTGGGCAATTCCGAGGATCCGCAGCTAGTTACCCAACCCATCAACTGCCAACAGTGCGAAAGCGCGCCGTGCGAAAGCGTCTGCCCCGT
Organism: Bryobacteraceae bacterium; assembly: GCA_039934475.1. Taxonomy (GTDB): domain Bacteria; phylum Acidobacteriota; class Terriglobia; order Bryobacterales; family Bryobacteraceae; genus JBDTMC01. Next base: position 7,636 of record JBDTMC010000066.1, read on the forward strand.
GGCTGCCACCATTCACAGTCCGGAAGGCCTGAACGACATGGCCTACAACCGCTGCATCGGCACTCGCTATTGCGCCAATAACTGCCCGTACAAAGTTCGCCGGTTCAACTTCCTCGATTACCACAAGGACCTTCAGGAAAGCACCAAGATGGTTCACAACCCCAACGTCACCGTGCGCATGCGCGGCGTAATGGAGAAGTGCAACTACTGCGTGCAGCGCATCCAGGAGACCAAGATCGCCGCGCATGCCGACGGACGCCGTCCGATTCGCGACGGTGAGGTCCTAACCGCGTGCCAGCAGACATGCCCCGCCGACGCTATCGTTTTCGGCAACATACTCGATCCCAATAGTGAAGTGGCAAAGCGCAAAAAGCAGGACACCCACTACGCATTGCTTGCCGAGCTAAACACGAAACCTCGAACCACCTTCAGCGCCAAACTGCGCAATCCAAATCCGGAGCTTGCATAAGATATGGCCGACGTTGCGTATCAGCAGGACCTCGACGCACTGAATCCGCCGCTCGTGCTCGGCGACCAATCCTACGGCAAGATCACGCGCGATGTCAGCGAGATCATCGAGCGCAAAACGCCGACGGAATGGTACATCGCCATCAGCATCTCCAGTTTCTTCGCCATCATTCTCCTGGGCATGCTGGGCTACCTCGCATTCACTGGTATCGGTGTGTGGGGCAACAACTCACCAGTCTTCTGGGCTTGGGACATCACTAACTTCGTGTTCTGGATCGGCATCGGCCACGCTGGTACGCTGATTTCGGCGATCCTCTTCCTCTTCCGGCAAAAGTGGCGTACATCCATCAATCGCGCCGCCGAAGCAATGACGCTGTTCGCTGTAGCTTGCGCCGGTATCTTCCCGTTGTTCCACACCGGCCGTCCGTGGCGTGCGTACTGGCTCTTCCCGATTCCCAACCTCGATCTGAACATGTGGCAGAACTTTCGCAGCCCCCTGCTGTGGGACGTCTTTGCGGTAAGCACGTACGGCACTGTTTCGGCGATGTTCTGGTATGTCGGACTGGTACCCGATCTGGCTACCATCCGCGACCGCGCGGTGCGCGATGGCAAGCCCATCCGGGCATTGATCTTCGGCGTCCTGGCCCTTGGCTGGCGCGGTTCGGTTCGCCACTGGCAGCACTACGAGAAGGCTTACCTCATTCTGGCTGGCTTATCCACTCCGCTGGTGCTTTCGGTGCACACCATCGTTAGCTTCGACTTCGCGGTTTCGGTGATCCCCGGCTGGCACACCACGATCTTCCCGCCGTACTTCGTCGCCGGCGCCGTCTTCTCCGGCTTCGCGATGGTAATGACACTGATGGTGGTGTCGCGCTGGGCGCTCAAGCTGAAGCACCTTGTCACCATGAAGCACCTCGAGAACATGTGCAAGGTGATGCTTGCCACCGGCTCCATCGTCGGTTACGCCTACTGCGTCGAGTTCTTCACGGCGTTCTTCAGCGGCAACCCGTATGAGCGGTTCGTCTTCTTAAACCGCGCTACTGGCCCGTATAGCTGGGCGGTGATCACGATGTTCACCTGTAACGTCATCTCGCCGCAGTTGTTCTGGTTCAAGAAGGTCCGCACCAGTATCCCGGCGATGTTCATCCTGTCGATCGTCATCAACATCGGAATGTGGTTTGAACGGTTCGTCATCATCGTGACGTCTCTCCACCGCGACTATCTGCCCTCTAGCTGGGGCTACTTCCGCCCCACATTCGTAGACATCTTCACGTTCATCGGTAGCGTCGGCCTGTTCTTCACTTTGTTCCTGCTCTTCATCCGCTTCCTGCCGATGATTGCCATGGCCGAAGTGAAAGGCATGATGGCCCAGGAATCTATGGAAAAACAGGCACTCGAACAAAAGGGGGCGCACTAACCATGAGTGAGCAAATCACCCCGACGATTCCAGCCCCGCTGGCGCCGAAGGAAATTTACGGCGTGGTTGGCGAGTTCGACACTCCGGAAGGCCTGCTGCATGCCGCCAAGGCAATGTACGCGGAAGGCTACACGAACATTGATGCGATGTCGCCCTTTGCAATTCACGGTCTCGAGGACGCCATCGGCATGAAGCGTTCGCCGCTTGGTTACATTGTTTTTGCCATTGGCTTGTTCGGCATGTTGAACGCACTTCTCCTGCAGTGGTGGACCGGCGCGGTCAGCTATCCGCTCGTGATCGGTGGCAAGCCGCTGTTCGCCTTTGAGTTTTCCATCCCGGTAACTTTTGAGCTCACTGTCCTGTTCTCGTCATTCGCCGCGGTGCTGGGAATGTTCGCGCTCAACGGTCTCCCTCGCTTTCATCACCCCGCCATGCACTACAAGAACTTCACTGGCGTCACCGACGATCGCTTCTTGCTGGTGATCGAACGGACAGACCCGCTGTTCGACGCCGAAGTAGCCCGCCAGCACCTCATCGATCAGGGTGCGGTGGATACGGAATTGGTGGAGGCATAGAGATTCCATGAGGAAACTGACCGCCTGTCTCCCCTTGTTACCGATTGCCGCGAGTCTGTTCCTTGGCGGCTGTTCGGGACTCGCTTCCAAGAGTCCTCCCCTTGAATTGTTCTGGGATATGAACCGCCAGGCGAAGTATAAGCCGCAAGCGGCCAGCCCCTTTTTTGCCGATGGCCGCGCCAGTCGCCGCCCGGTAGCCGGAACCGTCGCGCAGGGTCAGGCGAAGGAAGATGACGCCCTCAACACAGGCATCGTCGACAACCTGTACATCGGTAAGAACCCGCTGCCGATCAGCCAGGCGTTGCTCACGCACGGGCGGCAGAAGTTTGAGACCTATTGCTCGCCTTGCCATTCCCGCACTGGCAGCGAAGTTGGCATTGTCGGCAAGCGTGTCTTGGCTTCAGGCCAAGCCTGGCTCCCCACAATGTTGCAGGATGATCGCGTAAAGGCCATGACCGACGGAGAGATCTTCACCGTCGTCACCAACGGCCGCCGCAGCATGCACGGTTATAAGTATCAGGTTGCGGCGCAAGACCGGTGGGCCATCATCGCCTACGTTCGGGCCCTCCAGCGCGCAACACAAGGCACCGTTGAAGACGTTCCCACGGAACTCCGATCGGAGCTGAGGTAATCTCATGAACGATCACGCACCCACTCGCGCGGCGCAATCGCATCACATGGACGACACTACCTGGACCAAAGGCCGCAACGCCATGGCCTTTGTCGCCATGGTTGGCCTGATTGCGAGCGTGCTTGCCTTCATTTCGGATTCGCGACAGTTTTACGCTTCGTACCTGGTAAATTTTGTCTTCTTCACCACCATCGGCTTGGGCGCCATGCTCTTCGTTGCCATCCAGCACTTGACTGGTTCGGCATGGAGCGTCACCGTGCGCCGTCAGATGGAAAACATCATGGCCTCTACGCCGGTTTCCGCAGTGCTCTTTCTGGTCATCCTGGCAGGTATGCCGGTGCTCTATGAGTGGTCGCATCCGGAATTCTATAGCGCCGATCCGGTGATGCAGTTCAAGATGAACTTCTTCAACAAGAACTTCTTCATCGCGCGCGCGGTCATCTACTTCGCCGTTTGGACGCTGCTCGCGGTGAAGCTCTACGGAGCGTCGCTACAACAGGAAGATGGCGATTCCAGAGGCGGTTCACGCAAGGCCGAATGGTGGAGCGGTCCTGGCGTAGCACTGCTTTTCGTCACCACAACCATGGCCGGTGTGGATTGGGTAATGTCCCTCAGCGCCCACTGGTATTCCACGATCTTCGGTATTTACGTTTATTCGGGTGGCGCCTTCGGCTTCTTCGCTGTGCTGATTCTCATCTGCCTGGCCTTCCGCAAAGCCGGCCTTCTCACCGAGTACATCACGGTCGAGCACTATCATGACCTCGGCAAGTGGCTCTTCGCCATGACCATCTTCTGGGCCTACATCGCCTTTTCCCAGTACATGCTCATCTGGTACGCGAACCTTCCCGAGGAAACCATCTTTTACAAAGTCCGGATGGAAGGCACATGGACCTGGGTCAGCGCGCTGCTGCTGATCGGCCACTTCATCATCCCCTTCCTGGTGCTGCTGCCGCGCGCCTCCAAACGCAATCTCAATGTCCTCGGCGGCGCGGCTGCCTGGTGCCTCTTCATGCACTACGTGGACATCCACTGGCTGGTGATGCCGACCATTCATAAGCATGACTTTCACCTCAGCTGGGTGGACGCGGCGACGTTCCTTCTCATAGGCGGCTTCTTTGGCCTTGCCTTCTGGGCGCGCCTACGCAACCGTTCTCTGATCGCAATCGGCGACCCGCGCTTCAAGCAGGGTCTGCACTTCCACAACGTCTAGAGGATATGGCCATGGATGACAAAAAACTCAATCCGATCGCTGACGGCCACGCCGCCGCGGTAACGGCCGACGAGGGCTTTGATCGAGACGATCCTGCCGCTGGCACTATCGCACTCATCGGCGGCGCCATCGTGATCATCGTGATCGCGGTGATTCTGAGCGTGACCTATCTCTACGATGTCGCTCGCGAGGAAGACGTCAATACCCTCGTTGCCCAGCCAGTCTCACAAGAGTTGTTAAACCTGCGCGCTAAGGAAGACGGCGACCTCTATCAGTACAAGTACTTGGATCGCAAGACCGGCGCCGTCCGCTTGCCCATCGACCGCGCAATGGAAATCTACGTGAAGGAAGCGGCCGAGGGCAAATTCAAATATCCAACCGCTCCGGCGCACATTAAGACGGCCGCCGAGATAGCTGCCGTTCCGGGCAAAGCACCAGCAACACCAAATGCAACACCTCCGGCAAAGTAAAGCTTTTCAATTCGGTCTGATGTCGTGCGCTTGCCTGGCTGCGCTCTCGATGCCGTGTGTGATGCGCGCTGCTGACCCCGTGCGCCCGCCTGAGCTAGAAGGCGTCGGTATCGACGAGAAGCTGAACCAGCCGGTGGACCTGAATCTCACCTTCATCGCCGAAAACGGCTATCCGGTTAGGCTCGGCGACTACTTCCACAAGGGCAAGCCGGTAATTCTGAACTTGGTGTATTACTCGTGCCCGATGCTCTGCAACCTGGTGCTGAACGGGCAGACGACATCTCTGAAAGCGATTCCCTGGACTCCCGGGAATGAGTTCGACATCGTCACGGTAAGTATCGATCCGACTGAGCACTTCGGCCTCGCGCAGGGGAAGAAGGCGATCTACCTGGGCATGTATGACCGGCCAGCGCCGGGTTGGCACTTCCTGGTGGACAAAGACCAGAACGTGAAGAAACTGGCTGACCAGGTGGGTTTTCGTTATAAGTTCGACCCGCGGCAGAGCCAATACGCTCACGCCGCGGCCATCATGGTTCTCACGCCCGAAGGAAAAATCTCGCGGTACTTATACGGAATCAAATTTGGTGCAAGGGATCTGCGGCTGGCGCTAACGGAAGCCTCGGAGGGCAAGTTCGGAATCACCGATCGCCTCCTGCTATTGTGCTTCCACTATGATGCGCAGGCCCGGTCGTACGTGCTGTTCGCTCAAAACGTGATGAGAGGCGGCGGCGCGCTGGTTGTCTTGATATTTGGATCCGTTCTGTGGGGCTTATGGCGCCGCGAGCGGTTAGCGGCACATCCGGAGGCTGCCGCGAAGGGAAATCTGGTGACTGCAAAATGAACTGGCTACAATCCTTCATGCTGCCCGCGCAGGGCTCAGCCCATGCCCGGGAAGTTGATACTCTGTACATCTTCCTGGTCTGGTTGACGGTGTTTTTCTTCGTCATCATCGCGGGCATGCTCGGCTCTTTCGTGTGGAAGTACCGGATGTCGCGCTCCAAACCCGGCCCAACGCCGTATATCACGCACCATACGGGCCTCGAACTGACGTGGAGCGTGATCCCCTTGCTGATTCTGATCGTGGTCTTCTTCTGGGGATTCCACGGATGGGTGGAAGCGGGCGTGGCGCCGAACGACGCCATGGAGATTCAGGTGACGGGTAAGAAGTGGCTCTGGACGTTCGAATATCCTAACGGGACTCGTTCGGTCAACTCACTCCACGTGCCCATCGGCAAGCCCGTAAAACTGGTGCTCACCTCCGAAGACGTGATTCACAGCTTCTTCCTGCCGGACTACCGCGTCAAGCAGGATGCGGTGCCGGGCCGCTACTCCGAACTCTGGTTTAACCCGGAGACACCCGGCCCCCATCAGGTGTTCTGTGCAGAGTACTGCGGCAAGTCTCACTCGGATATGATGGCCAAAGTATTTGTGGATGATGATGCCACATATCAGAAGTGGCTCGAAGAAGGCGACGAAGAGCTGAAGAAGATGCCGCTCGCCGAACTGGGAAAATTGATCTATGAGAACCGCGGTTGTGCCACCTGCCACTCGATTGATGGAGTGAAGGGCCAAGGCCCAAGCTTCAAGGGAATTTGGGGACATGAACAGCCCCTGGCGGACGGCAAGACTGTCGTCGTGGATGCTAACTATGTGCGTGAATCCATCCTGCAGCCGCAGGCGAAAGTCGTCGCCGGGTTTGAGCCGATCATGCCAACGTTCCAAGGTCTTGTGCGCGAGCGCGAAATCCTTGGCGTGATCGAGTATCTCAAGACATTGCGTTAGAGGGGGGAAAGGGAGACTTATTATGGCCGATGTAGCTGCTGTACCGGGCCACCTGGCTGGTGGTGGGGCCCATTCCGAGAAAAACTATCTCAACGACTTGAAGGGTTGGAGAAGCTGGGTCTTCACCGTCGATCACAAGCGGATCGGCATCATGTACCTCGCCCTGGTCCTGTTCTCATTCTTCCTGGGCGGCATATTTGCCCTGCTGGTGCGAATCGAACTCCTCACGCCAAAAGAAACCATCATGACGGCGGAGCAGTACAACCATGCCTTCACCCTGCATGGCGCCATCATGGTGTTCCTCTTCATCATCCCGTCCATACCCGCGGCCTTAGGAAACTTCGTCTTGCCACTGATGCTGGGAGCCAAAGACGTCGCCTTTCCCAAGTTAAATCTGGCCAGTCTCTGGCTGTATGTCATCGGTGCCATTATGGCGTTGTCGGCCGTCGCCGGCGGCGGCGTAGATACTGGTTGGACCTTCTATACGCCCTACAGCACGACAACTGAGGGACCAGTCGCACTGATGACCCTGGCCGTCTTCGTCCTCGGTTTCTCCTCCATCTTCACTGGAGTCAACTTCATTGCCACCGTGCACAAGCTACGCGCGCCGGGCATGAGTTGGTACGACATGCCATTGTTCGTGTGGGGCACCTATGCCACTGCGATCATCCAGGTGTTGGCGACGCCCGTCATCGGCATTACCTTACTTCTGGTTGTTATGGAACGGGTCATGAACGTGGGCATCTTCGATCCCAAGCTGGGGGGCGATCCGGTTCTGTTCCAGCATTTCTTCTGGTTCTATTCCCACCCCGCCGTGTACATCATGATCCTCCCGGGTATGGCCATCATCTCGGAGATCATCCCGACCTTCTCCCGCAAGCCGATCTTCGGTTATAAGGCCATCGCCTTTTCCTCGGTTGCCATCGCGCTGGTCGGCTTCTTCGTCTGGGGCCATCACATGTTCGTCAGCGGCCAGAGCCGGCTCGCTGGCGCCATCTTCAGTTTTTTGACGTTCCTTGTCGCCATCCCATCCGGCATCAAAGTTTTCAACTGGCTCACCACGATGTACAAGGGCAAGGTGATTCTGAAGGCGCCAATGTTGTACGCGCTTAGCTTCCTGCTGCTCTTCTCCATCGGAGGCCTGACGGGTGTCTTTCTTGGCGCGCTGTCGGTTGACGTCCACCTGCACGACACGTACTTCGTTGTCGCTCACTTCCACTTCGTCATGATGGGCGGCACGGTGATTGCGTTCATCGGCGGCCTCTATTACTGGTGGCCGAAGATGTTTGGCCGCATGTATAACGAGACGTGGGCCGCGGTGGGTTGCGCACTAGTCTTTGTCGGCTTCAACATGACCTTCCTCACCCAGTTCTTCCTCGGCAGCCGTGGCATGCCGCGTCGCTACTACAACTATCTGGATCAATTCCAGCCGCTGCATGTGTTTTCGACGGTTGGATCCTGGGTGCTCGGCCTCGGCCTCCTCATCGCCGCCCTCACGTTGTTCGTCACCTTCCGCAAGAAGATGGACGCGCCGGCGAATCCCTGGGGCGCCGCCACCCTCGAATGGACCGCGGCCGGATCGCCTCCAATCACGCATAACTTCCATCACGTGCCCACCGTCGAACACGGGCCGTACGATTACTTCCCCGGACAGAGGAAACACTAATGAGTCAGGTAATCAGCGCCGCCGGCGCCGTTGAAGAACACGAACACCACTCTAAAGTTCCCGGCCTGCAGGAGCATTTCTCGGAAATGCAGCAGCAGGTGGATGCCAGCAAGATCGGCATGTGGCTGTTCCTGGTTACGGAAATCCTGCTGTTCGGCGGCCTCTTCGTAGGCTACGGCATCATGCAAGGGAAGCACCCGGAGGCCTTCTTTGAAGCCCATCATCACCTTGATCGCAATCTGGGTGCGTTGAACACCATCGTGCTGCTGATCAGCAGCTTCACCATGGTGATGGGCGTCTACAGTGCGCAGAAGGGCAACAAGAAGGCGATGGTGACGTACCTATCGCTGACCCTGATGTGCGCCGCTATATTCCTTGGTGTGAAGTACTTCGAATACGCTCACAAGTTCCATGAAGGCCTGCTGCCAGGGCGCTTTTACACGCATAAGGGCGACACCGTGCCAGGGCAGTTCATGTTCTTCAGCTTCTACTTCATGATGACCGGCCTCCACGGTATCCACATCATCGGTGGCATGATCGCTATCACCTGGGTGATGATCCGTGGCCTACGTGGCGATTTCTCGCCCGGGTATTACACACCGGTCGATCTTGTTGGCCTCTACTGGCACTTAGTCGATTTGATCTGGATTTACCTGTTCCCACTGATGTACTTGATCAGCTAGGAGGCGACATCAATGAGCAACCATACCGATACTGCGCATGCGGAACATCATCCGTCGGCAAAGCTCTACATTGGAGTCCTGGCCGCGCTTGTTATCTTGACCGTGATCACTGTATTGGCGGCCGGGGTTAACTTCGGCTCACCGTCGATTAACGTCGTGATTGCCCTCACCATCGCCACCATTAAGGCGTCTTTGGTGGCGCTCTTCTTCATGCACTTGCTGTACGACAAGCCCATGAACACGCTGATCTTTCTCTCTGGAGTTTTGTTCCTCGGCGTGTTTTTAGGATTTTGTCTGATCGACGTGAATGCGATACCGGAGATTGTCCCGGCCAACGCCAAGGTTGCCCTTCCGGTTCCCGCGCCAGGAACGCCCGGCGCACCAGGAACTGCACCCGCCGCCGCCGTGCCAGGTGCCGCTGCGCCTGCTGCTGCTGCGCCGGCCCCCGCCGAACACCACTAAGAATGGGCGGGCCTCATGCCCGCCTATCCACACTCTCCACGCGCTCCTGATCCTTATACTGCAGTTGATATAGCTTCCAGTAAATCCCCCGCAAACTCAGTAACTCCTGGTGCGTCCCAGTCTCTCGCAACTTCCCCTTGTGCATCACCAGAATCCGGTTCGCCCGCTGGATGGTTGATAGCCGGTGGGCAATGATAATCGACGTTCTACCCACCACCAGCCTTCCTAACGCATCGCGCACCCGCAACTCGGTCTCCGTATCGACGCTCGAGGTCGCCTCGTCCAGGATGAGGTACCGCGGATCGTGCGCCAAAGCGCGGGCAAATCCAATCAGTTGCTTCTGACCGGTGGAGAATCCATTGCCTCGTTCCCGCACTGGATGCTCGAACCGCGCGGGCAGGGAATCGACGAAGTCGAGCAGGTTCACCTGGCGCGCCGCCTCCTCCATCCGCTCCCTCGTGATTCCGCCTGTCCCCAATCGGATATTGTCTTCAATCGTCCCGGTGAACAGGTGCGGGTCCTGCAGCACAACCCCGAAATGACGCCGCAGTTCGGTCGGGTTCATGTCCCTGATGTTCACGCCGCCAATCCGGATCGCCCCGCGTTGGATGTCGTAAAAGCGCAGCAGCAGCGCGGTCAGCGTCGTCTTCCCGGCGCCGGTGTGTCCCACAACCGCGACGGTTTCGCCCGGTTCAATGCGGAAGCTCACATCCTGAAGAACCCAATCGTCGTCCTTGTACGCGAACCACACGTGGTCGAATTCGATGGCGGAGGGGGTGGCCGGCAGCGCTTGCGGCACCGTGGGGCCAACAATCGAGACTTCCGTGTCCAACAGTTTGAAGATTCTCTCGCCCGCTGACATCGCGGCTTGCAGGATGTTGTATTTCTCACTCAGATCCTGAATGGGTCGAAAGAACCGCTGGGCGTATTGGATAAAGGCGATCAGCACGCCCAGGCTCAGCACATCGCCGCGTACCCTCCAGCCGCCGTAAATCAGCAGACCCGCCAACGCCAGCATCGAAAGAAATTCGACGATGGGATAGAACCAGCCATACGCGTCGATGGCATCCTTAAACGCCACCATGTGGTCGCGATTCACCGCCGCAAACTCCTCGCGGCTGCGCGCCTCGCGATTGAACAGCTGTAGTACAGCGATGCCGTTCACGTGCTCCTGCAGATACGCATTGATGCGCGCCACGGCCAGCCGGATGCGGCGGTAACTCGAGGCGACCGCGCGCCTGAACTTCATAGTGACCAGTATGATCAGGGGCATCACCACCAGCATCAGGACGGTCAATCCGACGCTCATCCGGAACATCACGGCCAGCACAAAAGTGAGCGTAAGTACGTCCGCGAGGATGGTGACCAGGCCGCTGGCGAACAACTCATTCAAGACATCGACATCGGCGGTCAACCGTGTCACCAGCCGCCCGACGGGATTCCGGTCGAAGAAGGCAACATCCAAGCGCTGCATATGCGCCATCAATTCGCGCCGCAGGTCGAACATCGCCCGCTGCCCGGTCCATTGCATTAGGTAGTTTTGGCCGAACTCGAAGAAAATCGCGGCTACCACCGTGAACAAATAGAGGATGGAGATTTGCGTCAGTCCGGCGCGAGGGTCAGTGGAGAGCCAGCCGTCCAGGAAACTATGCGAGGCCCCCGCATTCGGCGCCAGGTAACGGTCCACAGCCAACTTGGTCAGCAACGGGCCCAGCACCTGCAGAACGGCGTTGGCGAACAGCAGCACCAGGGACACGGCGACCGTTCCCCTGTACGGGCGCATGTACTTCATCAGGCGGCGCATGATGGCGCCGTCATATACCTTGCCAACTACCTCTTCTTCCACTCTCTATAGTGTAGAAGATGAACCGGATTGCGGATGATACAGTAGAAGTGGATGGATGGAGTTTTAGTTCTCGACAAGCCCGCCGGCTGGACCTCACATGACGCCGTCAACAAAGTTCGCCGCATCGCGAAACTGAAGAAAGTAGGGCATCTAGGCACGCTGGACCCGATGGCGACCGGAGTTTTGCCACTTGTAGTAGGAAAGGCGACAAGACTCGCCCAGTTTTACACCAAGGCGGAAAAGATTTACCAGGGTGAGGTCCGCTTTGGATGGTCAACCGATACCTATGACCGTGAAGGCGAAGCTACTTCGCCTGTCGCGGAGTTCTCGCCCGATCCACAACTACTTGAGTCGTATTTGGATCGGTTCCGGGAGACTTTTCTCCAAACGCCGCCTCCCGTCTCCGCAAAGAAGATCGGCGGACGGCCGGCCTACGAATTCGCCCGGAAGCAGATTGCCGTTGAACTCGCCCCAGTCGAAGTCACCGTTCATGCCCTGGATCTGCTCTCTTTGGAAGGGTCGTGTGCCACCCTCCACATCCACTGCTCCGCCGGGACCTACGTCAGAGGGATTGCCCATGATCTGGGACAGCTCTTTGGCTGTGGAGCGCACCTGAATGCACTGCGCCGCTTGCAGAGCGGACCCTTTACGCTCAGCCAGGCGCATGAGATGGGCGAAGTGGAGAGGCTGGTCGCCGAGGGCAACCTCCAGCAAGCGGTAATTGGCGGCTCGGAACTGCTGCCGGAGTTTCCGGCGCAGGAAGTAGACGATCTCACGGCCGGGCAAATCCGGCACGGCCGAGACTTTCGCACATCGCCATTCACCGGGAATCCCGAAGCCCGATTCGTGAAGGCTATCGGCTACGACGGCGAATTGATCGCCATCGGCGAAGCCCGCCTCCCGTTTTTGTACCACCCGATTCTCGTTCTCTAGCTCTGTCATGAACCGTATTTAATGAACGGTTCAGCTAAACTTCATCGAGAACAAGTACCCTGAAAAGTGTGGCTTTCTAACCCCCGCCGCCGGGAATTTTCACATGTCGCTCTAGTCTGCCTGGGTCTGCTGTCGGTGCTCGCCCAGGGACAGCAAGCGCAGCCGTATGAATTCTTCTCCGGCGATGTGGTCGAACTGACTCCGGAAAAGCTGACCGTGGAACGAAAAGTGCGCGGCAAAGACCAACAACGGCACACGTTTGTGCTGCGCCCCGACACCAAGATCGAGGGGAAACTTCTCGTGAAGGCCCGCGTCACCGTGGGATTTAAGAACGCAGAGGGCGTGGATGTGGCGGTCCGGGTAATCGTCCGCCCCAAGCCCGCACCGGTGTCGCCCACTAAGGGTTTCTAGGTCTTTTTCCGCCGCTTCGCCACCCAACCCTCTTTGTGTTCCTGCCGCGAGCGCGCCAATGCCAAAGCGCCCTCGGGCACTGGCTTCGTGATCACTGAGCCCGCGCCGATGTAGCTATTCTGGGCGATCGTCACAGGCGCCACCAGTGTCGAATGACTGCCCACAAACGCATTGTCGCCAATTGTGGTTTTGCTCTTCTTGATTCCGTCGTAGTTGCACGTGATCGTGCCGGCGCCAACATTAACGTTCTCGCCGATTTCGGAATCGCCGAGGTAGGTGAGGTGCATCGCCTTCGATCCCGCCCCCAGATGCGTCTTCTTGAGTTCGACGAAGTTCCCGATATGGGCTCCCGGTCCCATATGGTTCTCCATGCGCAGGCGCGCATAGGGCCCGGCTTCTGCGCCATCGTCCATCCGCGAGGTGTTCACAATCGTGAACGGGCGCAGGATCACATTGGCCCCCAGAGTGGATTCATTTACGATCGAGCAGGCGCCGATATGGCAATCGGGTCCGATGCTGCTCTTGCCCCTGATTTGGACAAACGGTTCCACCACCGTGTCCATCCCGATTGTGACGCCGCGGTCAATGGTCACCGTCTCGGGCTTTTCTATTGTCACGCCGGCCAGCATCAGGTCCCGCACGGTACGCCACCGCAGAACCTTATCGGCCTCAGCCAGTTCCAACCTTGTGTTGATTCCCAATACTTCGGAGGCGTCCTCCAGATGCAGCGCGCCCAGGGAATACCCATGCTTTGCCAGGATCTGCACGATATCCGTCAGGTAGTACTCGCCAGCAGGATTATTCGTGCCAATCTCACCGATATGCTTCCAAAGCAGATCCGCCCGGAAGCAGTACATACCCGTATTTACTAACTTCACTTGGCGCTGCTCTTCCGAACAGGCTTTCTCCTCGACAATCGCTTCCACGTTCCCCTTACTGTCGAGAATGATCCGCCCATAGCCCTTCGGATTGTCCAGGGTGGTAGTGATGAGCGTTCCCGCGGTGTCGGGACGGCCCGCCTGTTGTTCCACCAGCCGGCGTACTGTGGCATCTGTCAGCAACGGACAATCGCCATACAGCACCACCAGCAGCCCGCCGTGATGAGCCAGTTGATCGCGGCTGCACAGAACCGCGTGCCCGGTGCCCTTCTGTTCGGTCTGCAGGGCAAACCGAATACCCAGGTGTTCCACTTCCTGCCGGACCGCATCGACTTGGTGGCCCAAAACCGCCACCACATGCTCCGGCGGTGCCACGCCGAGTGCCGTGTGAACTACATTCTCCAACAGAGACATGCCGCCCACGCGGTGCAGTACTTTGGCTTTTTTCGACTTCATCCGCGTGCCTAAACCGGCGGCGAGGATCACAACTGCGACCGAGGAATCCATCCCTCTATTCTAGTTGGCCCTACGACCCCAGCCGCGCCAGCGCATTCTTCATCCGTCTTCGCCGGCCTTCCATCGCCAGTTCCAGCGCAATCGCCGCCGAACGGTCGGAATGATGGCGAACCATGGGCGACTCCGCCAGTAAGTTTCCCGCAATGACGCTGAGGCCCATTTTCTCCAGTCGCTCTACGTCGTTCTCCACCGGTTGCGCCTGCTCGCGGGCATATGCTTTTTGTACCCGCTCGCTAATCGGTGCGTTGTTCAGAATGACGTAGTCGATCAGCTTGCGCCTGGCGTGCGCATGAATGGCTTTCACGTGGTCTGAGGCTCGGAAGCGGGTGGTTTCTCCCGGCTGCCACATGATGTTGCAGAAGTACGCCTTCACCGCCGGTGACTCCTCAATCGCCCGCGGAATCCCATGCACAAGCATGTTCGGAATCACGCTGGTGAACAGCGAACCAGGTCCCAGAGTGATCAGGTCGGCGCTGGCAATCGCCTCCAGCGTCTCCTTTACCGGACGGCATCCTTTCGGAGAAAGGGTCAGCCGGCTAATCGAATTCTTCGCCGCGGTGATCTTGCTTTCGCCCGACACCACCGATCCATCGGTCATCTCCGCTTGCAGCGTGACATTATCGGCCGTCGAAGGATAGATCTTACCCGAGATCGCCAGAACCTCTGCGGAGAGCTTCACCGCCTGGGCAAAGTCTCCCGTCAGGTTGGTGAGCGCGGTCAGAAACAGATTTCCAAAGCTGTGCCCCTTCAGTCCCCGTCCCGCCGGAAACCGGTATTGAAAGAGTTGTGACAGCAATGCTTCGTCTTCAGATAGCGCCACCATGCAGTTGCGGATATCGCCCGGCGGCAGCACGTCGAATTCGCGCCGCAACCGCCCTGAACTCCCGCCATCGTCGGTCACCGTCACCACTGCCGTGACTTCGATCAGCGGAGTTTCAGCCGGTTCCAGGCGCCGGTGCTGCGTGAACCGCTTCAGGCCCTTCAGCAACGTCGAAAGTCCCGTGCCGCCGCCAATGGAAACGATACGCAGACTACTGGTGGGGGTGGGCGAACTGCCCTTCTTGCGAATACTCACGTTCTGGTTAGTCCTGAAATCACGACTGCGGATGCACCAACTCGCGCAGGGGGGGCCGCCGGCACGCGTCCTGAAAATCTGGATCGGTCCTTGCCAGCGAACGATTGCGGGGATTGGCTTGTATGGCGCGCTTCAAGTGCTGATAGGATCCTTCCAGGTCTCCCTGCAAGGCTCGTGAGAGCGCCTGGGCGTACAGCACATGGTCCGCTCCCGGCAAGGCTTCGATAGCAACTTTCAGTTGCCTGTCAGCTTCCACCAGTTGGCGCTTGTTGATGAGCGCGATGGCGTAATTGTAGTGGTCTTCCGGAGTGTCCAAAACCGGAGTCAAGCGGCCCAATCGTTGGTCGCACATGGAAACGTGAAGCCCCGCCGCGTGGGCAATCTCCACATCAGGATCCCCGCCGGCCATTACGAACCGCTCCCTGGCGCCACGAAAATCGCCCCCGTGAAACAGTTGCATGGCCTCATCGAACGCCTTCCGCTGCGCTGCCGCCGCCACGTCCTTGGGCGTTTCTGGCCCCTTCGTCTCCAGGTGGCTTACCGCGCCTGCCGGTTTCGCCGTTGCCGCAGCACGCCTGGATTCGGGTTGTTTGGAAGCCATCTTCATCGCGGTTCCTGGTACCGTCTATTGCCGGACACCGACTAGAACTTCTACCAGATCGGGCGCCCGAATGCAATCACTACGATTCAGCCAGTCGGCGCGTCCTCGTCCTCAAGCACCGGCACCGGCTCCAAATCGTCTGCTTCAAATACCTGCCCACAACCCGGGCAGCGGACATAGTCTATGCCATCGCGACGGGCGATCAACTCTGTCCTATCATGCACACACCCATTCTGCATAAAACGAAACTTTCCTCATTCTATGCAACGATGCCGTGAAGTCAAGCATTTTCAACGGTCACGCCTCGCGCGCCAGTTAGGGCAGCATCTCTGAAACGCGGTCGATTTCATCGGGACTGATATAAAAATGGGGTGACAGCCGCGTCCAACCCTGCCGGGGGGCGGCAATCACGCCCTCGTCCCGCAAATGCTTCACC